>JAOUNK010000017.1 GCA_029881015.1 Gammaproteobacteria bacterium
TGAATCCAGCAGTTTCTGGCACTCGGTTCGCGATGCGTTGGCCTCATCGGTTCCCTCCAGTACCTGCAATAGCCAGTCTGGTCCGGACGGCACCCCGGCGATGGCGAGGCGGCCGGTCAACAGCCCGTGGGCCTGCGCCGCGTCCCAGCTGGCTCCACATCGCCGCAGCGACTCATCGAGCCGGTCGAAGCTCACCTTTTCATTCATACCAAAACCAACCTTTTCAATTCAGGCAAACCCTACTATATTGACCCTATGGCTGAGAACATCAATTCAACGTTTGAGTACGAACTCAAGCGCCTCGAAAAACGCGTCGACGCGCTCGTGCGCGTTTGCGACCAACTTCAGGATGAGAATCGTTCGCTGAAACAGCGGCAGGACGTACTGACATCCGAACGGGCCAACCTGCTGCAGAAAAACGAGCAGGTCCGTGCGCGTGTGGAAGCGATGATCGGCCGCCTGAAGGCGATGGAGCAGGGCTCCTGACCCATGACCGGACAAGTAGTACGACAAGGCTGATGGAGAACGTCGAATGACCCAACAAATTGCGCAGGTTAGCGTCCGAATTCTCGACAAGGAATACCAGGTAGCCTGCCCCGCCGAAGAGCGCACCGACCTGCTAGACTCTGCGGAAATTCTGAACGACAAGATGCGCGAAATTCGTGACAGCGGCCGCATCGTTGGGCTTGACCGTATCGCGGTCATGGCCGCATTGAACATGGCGAACGACCTGATCCATGCCAAGGCGCGCGATCAGGCGCTCGAGGGCGGAATCAGCGATCGCCTCAAAAGTATTTCCGACCGGGTTGACAGCGTCCTGAGTGGCGCTCAGCAGCTCGACTTGTAATGCGTACATTAAGCACGATATTCGACTTGGCGCTTCCTGCAGTGTTCGATACCGACCTGAAAGCCTTTCGGCCCTAAATTATTACCTCGGGGTCGCGCACTGTTGGCAGCATTTGAGCAGGGCCGTTTCGACGGTAAGCCTGTTGCTGCCACGGCTGACCCCACCTGTTGCTCTGTGTCGAGAGCGACGGTTTGTAACGGCACAGGCGGGAAGCGCCTCTTTCTTTTTTGAGAACACCATTTCTCGTGCAGATCAAAACACTCCGTAGCAAAGCCCTGCGGGCTCGCCGCGCAATGAGCAACCAGCAACGAGCTGCGGCGTCCGAGGAGATCTGTAAACGCGTTATCGCGACGCGTGAATTCTACGCAAGCAAGACAGTCGGCTGTTACCTGCCGATGGCCGACGAAGTAGACACGCGCATGATCGTCGAGACGGCGTGGCGCGCAAATAAGCGCATTTTCGTCCCTGTTTTGCGCAGCAAGGGGCAAATGTTTTTCTGCGAGCTGCGTGCCGAAACCGACCTCGTGCGGAGTCGCTTCGGAACCTGGGAACCTGTTCGCGGGTTTCTGATCGCGCCCGAAAAACTCGACATCGTTGTCACGCCATCCGTCGCATTAGATGATGATGGTCACCGGATCGGCATGGGCAGCGGCTATTTCGACCGGTGTTTTTCTTTTCTGCGTCATCGCAGATTTTGGATACGACCAAAACTTCTGGGTGTAGCGTTTCATTGCCAAAAAGTCGAGAAAATAGCGCCAAATCCTTGGGATATACCGCTTTATCGCGTCATTACCGACTCTTGAGAGACCTGTGTTCCCACTGGTGAAATGCTGCCTCGAGTCACTTGCATCGCTCGAGAAACGCTCCAAACAATACGCTCGTTCAGAAAATCCCGCCGACCTGTGCGTGCAAAATCCGGCGTCTTCGGCAACTGTTTTCTTTCTTTCAAACGTAACCTCAACGCTTGTTTGATCCTGTCGTTTTCGAGCTCGCCGTTTGCACCCTGGCAATACAAGCTGTAGTCCTGTTTTTGCGCCGGGTTTTTGTCGCTCTAACTTGCTGGATTTTTTGAGATTGTTGCGTATACTCAAGCGCGGGTACCCGACACGGAGAAAATTAATGGCTACCAAAAAGAAGTCTAGTAAGAAACCTTCAGGGCGCAAAGTCGCCAAGAAGAAAGCAGTACGTAGAAAAGCTACGAAGCGTGTAGCAAAGAAAGCGACTAAGAAAAAAGTCGCAAGGAAGAAAGTCGCGAAGAAAAAGGCGAAAAAGAAAGTCGCCAAGAGAAAAGTAGCCAAGAAAAAGGCTAAGAAGAAAGTCGCCAAGAAAAAGGCGAAAAAGAAAGTAGCCAAGAAAAAGGCTAAGAAGAAAGTCGCCAAGAAAAAGGCGAAAAAGAAAGTAGCCAAGAAGAAAACAAAGAAGAAAGCTACGAAGAAGAAAGCTACCAAGCGGAAAGCCACGAGGAAAAAGGCCAGCCGTAGGCGGTAATGGTAGTTAGTTCGTAGCTTTGGAAGGAGACCTTCTTTCAAAGCAAACAAAAGAGCCCGCTTCGGCGGGCTCTTTTCGTTTCGAGGAACCAAAAGTGTGCGCTAATCCGATGTGAAACTCGGTATATTTTGACTATAGTACGCAGCTATGGATGCAACGGACAAGAAACGCGCGGCCGCCAGGGCGGCATTGGAGTTCATTCAGCCCGGGACGAAACTTGGTGTCGGTACGGGCTCGACGGTCAATTGCCTCATTGAAGTGCTGCCGGAGGTCCGGGACCGGATTGACTGCGTGGTATCGAGTTCCCGGGCTTCAACCAGGCTGCTCGAAGAGCACGGCTTCGAGGTCCGGACACTCAACGAGACCGGCGACATCGACCTCTATATAGACGGGGCGGACGAGAGCAACAAGCACCTGCAACTCATCAAGGGAGGCGGTGGCGCACTGACTCGTGAAAAGGTTCTCGCCGAGGCTGCGCGTCGTTTCATTTGCATCATCGACGACTCGAAGCTGGTCGGCATGCTCGGCAGCTTCCCGCTGCCCATCGAGGTGCTGCCAATGGCCCAGGAGCTCGTCGCGCGGCGCATACTCAAAATGCGAGGTCACGCGATCTGGCGCGAGGGATTCGTAACCGACAACGGCAACCACATACTCGATGTGCACAACCTGCGGATTGCGAACCCGATTGAATTGGAGGCGCGCATCAACCGAATTCCGGGTGTGGTCGCCGTAGGCCTGTTCGCCCAGCGTCCTGCCGACATCCTCTTGATCGCCGGCGACAACGGCGTCCGCGAAATTCGTACCTGAGGCGCCCTGGCCTATTTGGTACATCGGCATCCCGACCCGGCTGTCGTATGCTGGAGCTATATCTGTAACGGCTCTACGGAGGCCTTCCAGCATGCCCCAGAAAGCAACAACCACTCGCCCCGCCCTTCTAACCTGCCTCCTCGGGCTGTTCGCCGCGTCGGCCTGCTCGGTCGAGTCCGGGAACAACACCGAAGTCGGTGACCTCGCATTTGTCAACGCCGGGGTCTATACGCTGGATGAGCGGTCCCCCTGGGCCGAGGCTGTAGTGGTTCGCGAGAACAAGATCGTCTACGTCGGCAGTACCGCGGGCGCCGCAGAACGGATTGACGATTCGACCGATGTGCGCGACCTCAATGGACAGCTGCTCTTGCCCGGCTTCATCGATACACACGTCCATCCGGTCGCCGGCGGCGCGTATGCAACGGCGTTGTCGCTGGAGACCTGGGGCACCGTTGACGACTGGGTGGCAGCGATTGGCGAGTACGCCGAGGCCAACCCGGAGGCGCCGCTGCTGTTCGGCTATGGCTTTCTCGCAACCACATTTGGTCCGGTCGGGCCAACTCGCCAGCTAATCGATGCCGTCGTTCCCGACAGGCCTGTGCTGATCATGGACGAAGGCTTCCATGCGGCCTGGGCCAATACCGCGGCCCTGAAAGCGCTCAACATCACTCAGGATACGGCCGACCCCGTCCCCGGCTACAGCTATTACAAGCGGGATGAGGATGGCGACGCCACCGGTTACCTGCTCGAGGGAACCGCCGGCATGGCGATGGACGACCTCAATGCCATTACCGCCGATACCGTCGTCGAGGGGACCGGAATTATCGTCGATATCATGAATAGCTACGGGGTCACAGCCGCCTTCGACGCCGGGGTTATCGAGAGCGATAACGTTGAGGATGTAAAACACATTCTTGATCGCGTTGAAGCCGCAGGGCACCTGACGGTACGACTCATCGGCTCATCGCGGCCAGAGACGCAGGAGCAATACCTCTCAGCCGTGGATACTGCGGATCTCTGGCGCAAGGAACTGCAAGGCGAGCGGTATCATTACAATACGCTGAAGATCCCTGACGACGGCACGGTCGAGGGACGGACCGCCGCGATGTTCGAGGACTACCAGGGTGAGCCGGGCAATTCCGGCGAGACGGTGTTTACCGAGGAACAGATGACGCACATGATCACCGACGCAGCGTCCCGCAACATGGACGTACACGTACATGCGCTGGGAGAACGTGCTATTCACGAAACCCTGAACGCCATTGAAGCTGCCCGCGAGTCGTATCCCCGGAGCGAATCCCGGTACACCATCTGCCATATCCAGGTTATCGCTGACCAGGACCTGCCGCGCTTTGCCGAACTCGACGTCATGGCGCAAAGCACGCCGCTGTGGTCGTCATACGACACTTACGGTGAGCAATTCGTCAGCGACGATCAGTTCAGGCGATTCTGGCGTTTCAAGAGTCTCGAGGATTCAGGTGCTCGCCTGACCTTCGGCAGTGACTTCCCGGCCAGCGGCGCGGGGACTCTCGGTCTTTCGCCAATTGTGCAGATCGAAATGGGGCACACTCGCCAGGAATTCGGACAGCCGGACGCCCCGGTGCAGCCTCGTGAGTCGGAGCGCCTCAGCATCGAGTCGCTGGTTCGCGGATTTACGATCGACGCCGCCTACCAGTTGCACATGGAAGACCGAATCGGTTCGATCGAAGTCGGCAAGATGGCCGATCTCGTGGTGCTCGACCAGGATATCTTCAAAGTCGATCCATACTCCATTCACAAGACGCAGGTCGTCATGACGGTCATGGATGGCAAGGTTGTCTACGAGCAATCCCGGGATGCCGGACACATTCCGCAGTGATTCGAAAAAGGTTATTCTGAAGCGACACAATACTATAATCGGCTGGAGGTTAGGCTTTTCGAACAAGAATCAAGAGGAATGGGGATTATGAACAGAACAAGATTTCTGCTGCTGGTCGCGGCACTCGGCATCACCAGTGGTTGCGCATTCACGCCGCAGGTCGTCCAGATACAGCCCGAGCTCGATATCGCGAAAAGTAACATCGGCGGGGGCGCGGTTGTTGCCGTCTATGTTGTCGACGAGCGCGACAACAAGGAGCTGGGCAGGCGAGGTACCGGTGCCATGAAAGGTGCGGCGATCACGACGGAGCAGGACATGGCCACCGTTTTCAGCGATGCGATTGTCGCGGGTCTCAAGGACAAAGGCTTCGAGGCCAGCGCAGCTAGCTCGGCCGCGGCTCCTGGCCATGGCGCACTGCTGCGAATCGACATTCGCAACATCGAGTACGAGACGTCTATGGGATTCTGGACCGGTGGCGTGCATGTTCGTGGCTCAATGAAGGGCACGGCATCGAAGAGCGGCGAGTCCTATGACAATTTCTACCAAATCGACGATGAGAAGCGAGTCGTGGTTGTGCCGGGAGCAGACTCCAACGCGCAAATGATCAACGCCACCGTATCCGCTGTGATTCAAGAGATGTTCAATGATGTGGAGCTCTTCGAGTTCCTGAAGAACTGACTCCGGTCTCCGAGCCATACGCAATAGGGGCCCTGCAGGGCCCCTATCTTGTTTGGCTGGGGGAGAGGGATTCGAACCCCCGTTGGCGGAGTCAGAGTCCGCAGTCCTACCACTAGACGATCCCCCAAGTTCGCCCTCATTGCCGACCAGCGGCAAGGAGGTCGGTGCGAACTTACCTTTAGTGGTTACACCAAAGGTGGGTTCCACCCGTCGTTTGGGTACTAACGCTTCGAGTACTGCGTAGCGCGGCGTGCCTTGCGCAGGCCAACCTTCTTGCGCTCGACCTCACGTGCGTCGCGAGTTACAAAGCCGGCTTTACGCAGGCTCGGACGCAGTGACTCGTCGTAAGCCATCAGTGCGCGTGTCAGACCGTGGCGAATCGCGCCCGCCTGGCCCGTCGTGCCGCCGCCCTTGACCGTGACGTTCACATTGAACTTCCCGCCCAATGCCGTCAGCTCGAGCGGCTGGCGAACAATCATCTGGGCCGTCTTGCGACCGAAGAACACGTCCAGGGGACGCTTGTTCACCGTGATATCACCGTTGCCTGGCGCCAGAAAAACGCGAGCCGTCGACGTCTTGCGACGACCGGTACCGTAAAAAAACGTGTCACTCATAATCTTTACTCAATCCGAAGCGTGCTGACTTACGCGTTTACTTCAAGAGGAATCGGCTGCTGGGCAGCGTGGGTGTGTTCTGGACCTGCGAATACGCGCAGCTTCGAGAACATCTGACGTCCCAGCGGACCGCGCGGCATCATGCCTTTGACAGAGTGCTCGAGTGCCCGCTCGGGGTGCTCCTTAAGGAGTTTGTCGAGCGGAATGGACTTCAGGTTGCCGACGTATCCCGTGTGATGGTGATACATCTTGTCCTTCAGCTTGTTACCCGTCACGCGAATCTTCTCGGCATTGACGACAACAATATAGTCACCCGTATCAACGTGCGGCGTGTATTCCGGCTTGTGCTTGCCGCGTAAACGGTGCGCGATCTCGGTCGACAAGCGACCCAGGGTCTTGTTCGTGGCATCGACCACGTACCAGTCGCGGCGCACCTCTGCTGGCTTCGCAGAAAACGTCTTCATAATTCTGATTCTCAATTCAGGGCTGCCAACCGCGCACGCAGGAACGTTCGCTGGATTGGCGAAAGGCGCGAAATTCTACTGTAGGCCCCTGACTAATGCAAACAAATCAGGGGCCTTTTTCCTGGCCGCTGCTCAGAAAGCGTATTCTAGCGAGAGGGCCGTGTAAGTGTCTGTTTCTTCAAGCAATGGCAACACGTCGGTGTTGTGCTTGATGGTGTACGAGGCGACGAGGGCCAGATCACCCAGGAGCTTTGCCGACAGAGCTGTGACGGACTCGATGTAGGTATTCTCGTCACCCGCCTCTGTCGTGAGGTTCTGGCGGAACTCGGCCGTCTCACTAAACAACCACTTGTAGTACATACCGCCGCGGAAGATCGTTTCGTCCTCCTTGGTACCGTCCTGCAGGGTTGACTGCCGGGCACCGGCGCCAATTTCGGCGTTCAGCTTATGCTGGTCGGAGTCGATCAGGCGACGACCGTAGCCAACCGTCTGTGAAAACTGTGTATCGAAACCGCCAAAAATGTCCTTGCGCCAGTCCAGGCGCCCGAACAGGAAGTCCTTGTCCGTCAGGTTGCGCTCGCTTTTCCAGCCGAGGTTGTACGCCTCCGCCGTCGTCAACTCGTTCTCCGAGGCGTTGATTGCCGCGGCATTCAAGATATGCACCCATTTTCCGGCCGTGTAGCCGACCTCGAAACCTGAATTCAGTGTCGTATTCTCGGTGTTCCCTGACGTGGCGAGGTAACCCAGGGTGGCCTTACCTGACCACGGACTCTCGGGTGCATCCTGGGCCATCAGGGAAAAAGGCGCGAGCAGTGCCGCGGCGATGACGAAAGTACGCAATTTCATACATGTCTCCTAAGTAAATTCGGTTGTGCTGCCCAAAAAAGGCAGCGGAGTATACGTTGGTGGACGACGCTTCGCTATAATTTGTCACATGGATATCCGACGACTCACTCCCCTGGACAGATTGCTGGCCAGCGCCAATAACGCCCTGCGCACCGTTGCCACGCCCGCTGGCCGCTCCGCCCGTGAAAACCCGGCCGCCAACATCATCGATGCAGACCTCACCGCGGCGGAGAAACGCCATGCCGCCGGGCTCATGCGCATCAATCATGCGGGCGAGGTAGCCGCGCAGGCGCTGTACCAGGGACATGCGACCGTGGCCCGGGACAAGAACATTGAGGCGCAAATGCAGCACGCCGCCGACGAGGAATTCGATCACCTTGCCTGGTGCGAGCAGCGCATTAACGAGCTCGGCGAGGATGTCAGCAGGCTGAGTCCCTTCTGGTACGCGGGTGCATTCGCGATCGGTGCGGCAAGCGGCATCCTCGGGGACAAGTGGAGCCTCGGCTTTATCGCAGAAACGGAGAAACAGGTGTGCTCCCACCTCGACAGCCATCTCGCCAGCCTGCCGCCCGAGGATGTAAAGAGCCGCGCGATCGTCGAGCAGATGCGTGACGAGGAAGAGGAACACGGCGATAACGCGAGAGATGCCGGGGCGGCAGACCTTCCTGCGCCGATCAAACAACTCATGCGGATGACGGCCAAAGTTATGACAAAAACCGCTTATTGGGTGTGAGATTCGACCAAACACACAAAAAACACGATAAAACACGGACTTAGCTTGCCCTGACCGGCAATCTGTATTAAAAGTAATGCGCGAATGGGCGAGGGATCAGTAATGCAGACAACAGCGAAAAATCTGAGCGATGTACCGGCGATCAACCGATTTTTGAGTTACTGCCGCGTACGGACAGTTCCGCAAAAAACGGTGATGATTCATGCCGGCGATCTGCCGGATGTCTTGTACTACATCGTTGACGGTTCGGTCGAAGTCATGATCGAGGACGAAGACGGCAACGAGATGGTGCTGGCTTACCTGAACAAAGGGCAGTTCTTCGGCGAAATGGGTCTGTTCTATGAGCAGCCGACGCGAAGCGCCTGGGTACGCACGCGCACCGAGTGCGAAATCGCCGAGATGACCTATCCGCGTTTCCGCCAGATCGCGAGCGAGAGTCCGGGACTGGTCTTTGAACTCGCAACTCAGCTTGCGACGCGACTCGACCGCACCAACCGCAAACTGGGAGACCTCGCTTTTGTCGACGTCACGGGCCGTGTTGCACACGCCATTATGGACCTCTGCAACGAACCGGATGCGATGACGCACCCTGACGGCATGCAGATCAAGGTCAGCCGCCAGGAACTCAGCCGTCTCGTGGGCTGTTCGAGGGAAATGGCCGGCCGCGTTCTGAAGGTCCTCGAGGACCAGGGCCTCGTATCTGCCAGCGGCAAGACGATCGTCGTCTACGGCGCGCGACCCAACCGCAAGCTCTGATCCCTAACCAAAAAGAATTAGGTGGCAGTCACCCTATTTCTTTTGAAATGCGGGGCCATGATCCTATTGTCATCCGAAATAGGGTGACTGCCACCTAATTCTTTTGGATTTCCGACTTCATTGCCGCGATCGTGGCCGCGTAGTCGTCGCTGCCGAAGATCGCGGAGCCCGCGACGAACGTGTCCGCGCCTGCTGCTGCGATCGCGCCGATATTGTCCACCTTGACGCCGCCGTCGATTTCGAGGCGGATATCCAGCCCGCTGTCGTCAATAATCCGGCGCGCCTGTCGCAACTTGTCGAGCGCCGAGGGAATGAATTTCTGCCCGCCGAAGCCAGGGTTCACGGACATGAGCAGCACCATGTCCACCTTGTCGATGACATGGTCGAGCCAGTCTAGGGGTGTCGCCGGGTTGAACACGAGGCCGGCCTTGCAGCCCTGTTCGCGGATCAGGCCCAGCGAGCGGTCCGGGTGCCTGCTCGCCTCCGGGTGAAACGTAATGTAACTCGCTCCGGCTTTCGCGAAGTCCGGGATGATGCGGTCCACGGGATCGACCATCAGGTGCACGTCGATCGGTGCCTCGATGCCATAGCTGCGCAAGGCATCGCAGATCAGGGGGCCTATCGTCAGGTTTGGCACGAAGTGGTTGTCCATGACATCGAAATGCACGATGTCAGCACCGGCATCCAGTACGGCCTTGACGTCTTCGCCCAGGCGGGCGAAATCGGCAGAGAGTATCGAGGGAGCGATTAAGGGTTTCACAATGAGTCCTTATAAGTAATTCCTAATATACTCTACCTTATAGAGCGGCGTGCTTTCAGCATTTCATAAGCCCCGCGAACCTCGCGCGTGCGCTTCTCGGCCTCGGCAATAACGTCAGCACCCGGGTTGCTGCCCGAGATCTTGTCGGGATGGTTCTTGTTCATGAGTCGGCGGTACGCCTTCTTGATCTCGTCATTGCTGGAATCGGCCGACACACCCAGTGCCTCGTAGGCGCTGCGCACCCGGGCCGCGTCGGCGTCGCCGGCCGGGGAGCGCCTGAAACCCTTTTGTGCACGGATCATCGCCTCAAGCTGGGCCAGCTCGACCCGTCCGATATCGAACTCCTTGCAGATCACCCAGATGCGGCCACGCTCTTCCTTGCTGAGCGAGTCCTTGGCGAGCACGACCTCGAGTACCAGGCGCAGAAACAGTGTGCGTTTGGACCCGCTGCGGCCACTGACCCGCCGCACCTCGCGCAGTGTCTGCACGAGTGGAAAGCCCTGGACTTTGCCGTCGTCAAACCAGGCGATCGCCCGGCGAACCTGGGCCGGGCTAAGTCCCAGACGATGCATGACCAGCCGTGCAGCGCGAATCTCGTCCTCCGAGACACGCCCGTCCGTTTTCGCGAGATGACCCATCGTACTGAACAGGGCCCGCACGAACTCGTCCGAAACGCGGGCCATGGACTCCCCCTGACGTTCGAACGCGTCTACGCTTTTCTTGAACCCCCGGTAGAACTGGTAGGCGACCAGCAACAAGACGATCAGGACAAGAGTCTTTCCGAGGATCATATAGGGCAGCATCGTATCGCGACTTGCCGCCTATTCCTATCGCGCAGCTTGCGGGCAGGCGCCGTAGCGGCGATCATCGCCACATGAACACCGCTGACGTCCTCTTCGAATCATCCATTCATGAATTGCCCCTGATCGGTCGCGGTAAGGTCCGCGACATCTACAGTGTCGACGATGACCACTTGCTCATCGTGACCTCGGACCGACTCTCGGCGTACGACGTGGTCATGCCGGACCCGGTGCCCGGCAAGGGCGCAATCCTGACGAAAATCTCGCTGTTCTGGTTCCGCATGATGAGCGACATCATCGACAACCAGCTCACGGACCTGACCGTCAGGGACGTGATCAGGGACCCGGAACTCCAACACCAGCTAGAAGACCGGGCACTCATAGTAAAGCGCCTGAAACCACTGCCGATCGAGGCCGTTGTGCGTGGTTACCTGATCGGCTCCGGCTGGAACGACTACCAGCAAACGGGCCAGGTTTGCGGCATCGACCTGCCTCCGGGCCTGCAGCAAGCCGAGAAATTGCCACGCACCCTGTTTACGCCTGCTTACAAGGCCGAGGCCGGCGAGCACGACGAGAACATCAGCTTTGAGAAAGTGGTCGAACTCGTTGGTGAGAGCCTGGCGACCAGGGTGCGCGACGTTTCCATCCAGATCTACGAACGGGCCGCTGCCTATGCGCTGGAACGCGGCATTATCATCGCCGACACGAAGTTCGAGTTTGGCCTCGACGAACAGGGGCGCCTGCACATCATCGACGAGGTGCTGACGCCGGACTCGTCGCGCTTCTGGCCCGTCGATGGCTACAAAGTCGGCATTAGCCCACCGAGCTTCGACAAGCAATTCGTGCGCGACTATCTCGAGACCCTTGACTGGGATAAAACCGCACCCGGGCCGGAACTGCCGGGGGAGATCCTCGAAAAGACGGCCGAGAAGTACAACGAAGCGCTGCAAAGGATGACGCAGGTCCAGGTTTGACCCTCTCTCGGCGGAGTACAATGTCTGCATGATTGCCGGCCTCAACATCAGGCTCAAAGACGTCGTCTGGGGTGACGTGCTCTACAAGTACGGCCTCCCGGGTCGCATGGTTGCAGGCGTATTGCGCAACCTGTATGCCGTCTTCAGGGACATTTTCACGGGCCAGCTAACGCTGCGCGCGATGGGTCTCGTCTACACCACCCTGCTCTCGGTCGTGCCGCTCGTCGCTGTCAGCTTCGCGGTCCTCAAGGGCTTCGGGGTCGATCAGGACCTGGAGCAATACCTCTACGGGCTGTTGGAGCCCTTGGGCGACAAGGGCGTCGAGATCACCGGCCAGGTCATGGCGCTGGTCAATAATGTCGATGGCAGCGTTATCGGGGGCATCGGTCTCGCTTTCCTGGTCTACGCCGCGATTTCCATGGTGCAGAAGATCGAAGAGAGCTTTAACTATGTCTGGTACGTCTCCAAGCCCCGGAGCTTCGCCACGCGTTTCGTAGAGTACAGCGCGGTGCTTATTATCGGCTCGCTCGCGGTCACGCTGGCCCTGCGTACCATCGCGTCGCTGGGCGAAGAAGATATCGTCGTGTCCATGCAGGAAAACACGGTGATGTCGCCGCTTTTCACACTCGCGAGCACGCTCACGCCATACGCGGTCATCATCGCGATCTTCACGTTCCTCTACAAGTTCATGCCGAACACCACCGTGAAGTTCAAGTCCGCCCTGGTCGGCGGCCTTGCCGGCGGCTTCCTGTGGGTATCTGCCAGCAGGGTTTTCGGTGCACTGATAGCCAGTTCCACGAACAGGCAGGCGATCTACGCGAGCTTCGCCATCGCGATCTCGGCACTGCTCTGGCTGTACCTGAACTGGCTGATCCTGCTGATCGGCTCGCAACTGGCCTTTTATTTCCAGAATCCGGCTTACATGCGTATCGGCCGCCGCGAACCGCGCCTGTCGAACGCAATGCGTGAGCGGCTGGCACTCAACGTCATGCTGATTGTCGGTAGCGCGTTCAGGGATACGTCGAAGACCGTCAACCTGCGCGAGTTGAGCGCACAATTGCGTATTCCGTCGATAACCGTGGCGCCTATCGTCCTCGGCCTGGAAGCAAACGGTCTCCTGACAACGGCAGAAAACGAAGAACTGCTTCCCGGACGGGACATGGCGCGTATCAAGCTCAACGATATTCTCGCTGTGGTCCGCGTCGAAGGTGAAACCGGTTCGCATCGGGAGCCGCAATGGTCGAGCGCGATCACCACACTGGGCAACAACATCGACTCGGCAGTGGCAACGACGATTGGCGACAAGACACTCTCGCAGCTTCTCGACGACACCGAAAGCCCGTAGATCCCGACCCGGGCTTTACGCGCCCGCGATGGTCATTTCGTCCACCAGGATCGAACCGCAACGAATGCCGCTGCGCATGTCCTGGTCATCGCCAATCGCGGCTATACGCTGGTACAGCTCCCGCAGGTTACCGGCGATGGTGACTTCGTGAACCGGGTACTGGATCTCGCCGTTCTCGACCCAGTGGCCTACCGCGCCGCGAGAGTAGTCGCCGGTCACGCTGTTGACGCCCTGTCCGATCAGCTCCCTGACAAGCAACCCGGTGCCCATTTCACGCAGCAATGCTTCCTGGCCCAGGCCCCCGCCCGGAACGATCAGGTTCTGCGTTCCGCCCGCATTGGCGGTCGTCGTCAGGCCCAACCGGCGCGCTGAATAGCTGCTGAGCACGTAGCCCTGCAATACCCCGCCGGCCACGATATCGCGATCGTAGGTCGCAACACCCTCGCTGTCGTAGGCCGCGCTCGCCATGGCGCCCGGGAGGTGAGGTCGTTCCTGGATATTGACGAAATCCGGGAACAGTTTTTCGCCCGCGGCGTCGAGCAGGAACGATGCACGCCGATACTGGGCACCGCCGGCGATAGCGCCAATGGCGTGCCCGATAAACCCACGTGCAAGCTCCGGAATGTAAAGAACAGGTGCCCGCGTCGTCTTGATCTTGCGCGCGCCGAGACGACCCACCGTCTTGCTGGCCGCTGCCCTGCCGACGTCGGCCGCGGCTTCGAGCTCGTCGGCCCTGCGCGCCGACGTGTAGTGATAGTCGCGCTGCATCACACCGTCTGCTTCGGCCAGCAAGATGCAGGTAATGCTGTGACTGGTCTTCGAGAAGCTGCCCATGAAACCGTGCGTGTTGCCATAGGCACGCGTACCCCGGTTCGTCGATACCGTCGCTCCCTCGGAATTGCTGATGCGTTTGTCGGACTGCAGCCCGGCCGCCTCCGATTCGATCGCGAGGGCGATCGCCGCGTCGGCATCGAGACTCCAGGGGTGATCGAGATCGAGATCCCTCGGATCCCTGCACATGAGCTCGGCGTCGGCGAGGCCCGCGAACTTGTCCTCGGCAGTCAACGTGGCGAATGTGCACGCCTTGGCAACCGTTTCACGAATGGCGGCCGGTGACAGATCCGACGTACTCGCATTGCCCTTGCGCGAGTCCTTGAACACGGTTATGCCGATGCCGCGATCACTCGTGTATTCGAGACTCTCGACGTCTCCAAGGCGAGCTGTAGCGGACAGCCCGGAGTCCTGGCTTGCAGCCGCCTCGGCCTGGTCGACGCCCCGCTGCCTGGCTTCATCAAGCGCCAGTTCCACGAGGTTTTCCAATTCGGCGCGGTCGAGCGATTCGCGCTTCGCAAGTGTGCCCATATCTTCTGAAGAATTCCTTTGGCTAACTGCCAGTCGGCCCGTCACATGGTAGACTCCCGGCCCCGGGATCGCAGCCGACCGCGGGAGGTACTTTAGCCGGTGGACGATACAAAGCCCAGTAAAAGCGAGAGAAAGCGTACATACCTCGCACTGCAAAAACTCGGCGAGGAGCTCATCATGCTTCGCGACGCCGACCTGCAGTCGTTGCCACTGGACGAACACCTTCTCGAGGCAGTCGTCGAGGCGCGCCAGATCAAGTCACACGGTGCATTGCGGCGCCAGAAGCAGTACATCGGCAAGTTGATGGGCGCCCTTGAGGACGCCGAACCCATTCGCGCGGCACTCGAGAAGCTGCGTCGTCAATAACAGGTGATGATAGAATTGCAGAATGAGTATTGACGTCGGCATTATCATGGGCTCGCGCTCCGACTGGGAGACGATGCGTCATGCCAGCGAGACACTCGACGAGCTCGGGGTTTCCTACGAAGTGCAGGTAGTCTCCGCGCACCGCACGCCCGATCTGTTGTTCGCGTACGCGGGCTCAGCCGCCGAGCGCGGTCTCAAGGTAATTATCGCCGGCGCCGGTGGTGCCGCTCATCTGCCCGGCATGGCGGCATCGAAGACGCGCGTGCCGGTTCTGGGCGTACCCGTACAGTCCAAGGCACTCAACGGCATGGATTCCCTGCTCTCGATCGCTCAGATGCCCGCTGGAATACCGGTTGGCTGTATGGCGATCGGGCGGGCCGGCGCCGTCAATGCGGCTTTGCTGGCGGCGGCCATTCTCGCCAATGAAGACGCGGCCATCGCCGGGGCCCTCGACACGTTCCGCAAAGACCAGACCGACAGGGTGCTGGGCGACAGCGACCCGCGCAAGTAACTCATGCGTATCGGTATCATCGGAGCCGGCCAACTGGGCCAGATGCTGGGCTACGCGGCCCGCGATCTCGGCGTCGAGTGCTGTTTTCTCGATCCGTCCGACGCGCCACCGGCCGCAGACTGCGGAGAGGTCATTCAGCGGCCGTTCGACGACGCCGATGCGCTCGCCAGCCTGGCGGCAGAGTGCGACGTCATCACCTATGAATTCGAGAACGTGCCGGTCGCCGCGTTGCACAGGATTGAAGGCAAGGTGCCGGTGTATCCGCCCGCCGCGGCCCTGCGGCACGCCCAGGATCGTCTCGACGAGAAACGCCTGTTCGACCAGCTGGACATTCCACTGCCGGGATACCGCACGGTCGACACGCGCAAGGACATCCTGGACGCGATTGACGATCTCGGGTTGCCCGTGGTCATCAAGACGCGCCGTCTGGGCTACGACGGCAAAGGCCAGAGCGTCATCCGCACACTCGACGACGTCGACGAGGCCTGGAAGGCGCTGGGCGGAAGCCCGCTCATTGCCGAGCAGTGGGTCAGCTTCGACTACGAGGTATCGGCCATCGGCGCACGCAACGTCGACGGCGACATCGTCATTTACCCGCTCAGCCGCAATGTCCACGAGGATGGAATCCTGCGGACGTCCTGCTCACCGGTTGATGCAGCTCGGCTCGCTGACCGTGCCGAGACCTACGTGCGGCGCCTGCTTGGCCACCTCAATTACGTCGGTGTGCTGGCCCTCGAGCTGTTCGTTTGCGACGACGACCTCATGGCCAATGAATTTGCCCCGCGGGTACACAACTCGGGGCACTGGACGATCGAAGGCTCCGCTACGAGCCAGTTCGAGAACCACTTGAGGGCCGTGCTGAACAGACCACTCGGCTCAACCAAGAGTCTCGGCCACGCCGGCATGGTCAATCTGATCGGCACCATTCCGGACACGGCGCGAGCGCTGAAACACGGTGTGTTGCACGACTACGGCAAAGCACCGCGGCCCGGCCGCAAACTCGGCCATATTACGGTTACCGCCGAAAGCGCCGCCGAACGCGACGCGTTTGTCGACATAATCAGGCGAAATGTGACCTAGTCGCCGCAGGTACATGAGACAGGGTCATACCCGGATGGCCGAAAAAGCAGGTAAACTCGTTCCCACATGTCGTACTTAAGCCATTTCAACCTCCAGGAACAGCCGTTCCGGCTGACCCCGGACCCGGATTTCCTGTATTGGAGCAAGCAGCACGCTCGCGCCAAGGCCTACATGGAGTCGACCATCTGGCTCGCGGACGGATTCGTGGTCATAACGGGTGAAATCGGCTCGGGAAAGACGACGCTGCTGCAATCCTTCCTGTCCGAGCTCGACGACGATGTCGTCTACGCAATGGTCTCTCAGACACAGCTCACGGCCACCCAGTTCCTGCAGGCCGTTCTGACAGAATTCGGTTTCAAACCCTTCAACCAGCGCAAGGTTGAGCTGCTCGACACGCTCAATATGTTCCTGATCGAGCAGTACTCGCTCGGCAAGAAGGTCGTGCTCATCGTCGATGAGGCACAGAACCTCTCGCACAAGGTGCTCGAGGAAATTCGCCTGATCTCAGGGATCGAGACGCATAAGGAGAAGGTTCTGCGCATCATCCTGGCCGGCCAGCCCGAGCTGCGGGATGCACTCGAATCTCCGGGCCTCAAGCAGCTCGTCCAGCGTGTTCGCCTGCGTTTTCACGTCGGGCCGCTCGACCGCCGCGAGATGCAGGAGTACGTCGAACACCGCCTGGAAGTGGCGGGCGCAGCGACCCAACTGTTCGAAGAGGATACGTTCGACAAGATCTACCGCTATACCGGCGGCGTGCCGCGTCTCATCAACACGCTCTGTGATACGGCCCTGCTGTGCGCTTTCGCCGATGAGAAGCGCAAGGTCGGGCTGGAGGATGTTGCGGCCGCCGTTACCGAACTCAGCTGGGAAGAGCATGAAAGCAACACAGGTATCCACGAGAAGTTGCAGCAGATTCAAAAGCGAGAAGTCAATGACTCGGACGTCACCCGTATCCAAGTACGGCACGACGGCGAGATTATCGAGGAACTTGCTTTCCCGCTCGGTCGTGTGATCGTTGGTCGATCCTCGGACAACGAGGTCTATATCAAGAGCAAGTTCGTCAGTCGCCACCACGCGCAATTGGTTAGTGACGAGAACGGTTGCGTCATCGAGGATCTGAACAGCACCAACGGCGTTTTCCTCGGCGAAAGACAGGTCAAGAAATACCGTCTTCGCGACGGTGACGTCGTATCGCTGGGTGTGCACGAAATCGTCTATCACGATCTGCGGCTGCGAAACGAGGTGTTCGAAGATCAGCTCGACTCCCGCCCGGATGAGATAGCCGAAGACATGGCTGACGATATCGCCGACGACATGGTTAATGAAGGGCTCGAGAATTCACTCGGTGAGGGCGGGTCCAATGACCAGGACTCCGCCGTCATAAAGCTGTAGCGGGCGGCTGGGTTCAGTAGTCCTGGCGCTGCCCGACGCGGCGATCCGTCACACGGTGATCGCGCCGCTTCAATAACACCACGAGTCCGGCGACCAGGCAGATAAAGCCGAAGACGAAGCAGATTGTCGGCATGTACCAGTAATCGAGATACAGCGACAGGCCGAGCGAAACCACCCCCGCGAGCAGGTAGAAGTACGGCAGACTTTCGTATATTGGCTTGGAAACCCACATGGCAATTCATTCTCCATAGCCGGAGGCACAAGTAAAGTACCCTAAATACGAAAGACCCGGCCTAAGGCCGGGTCTCGTGGACTTGTCGCTCTTTCTAAGCCCTTGATTCCGGCTCAGGAGCGACCGACTCCGAACAGACCCATGATGCGCGAGAGTATCGACTCCGAGAGGCCGTCGACGGCCAGATCGGGCTCGAATTCCCCGGCATCGCCGCGTAATCCCTGCACGAACTGCTGGGAGTTGGCGTCCATGTCGAATTCTGTGATTGTGTTTTCGAATGCCATCGTCGTATCCCTCCTTAGAGACACGACAACTCTACCCGCAAGATATGTTGAATGAAGTGAGATAATTCACACTGTTGACCGTGAAGTCGCAGAAATTCGGCTTATGTGAAATCGCCGGCGCCCGCTATGCCGTCCCGCCGACCGTTAACTCGTCGATCTTGAGCGTCGGTTGTCCAACACCCACGGGCACCGACTGCCCTTCCTTGCCGCAGGTTCCGACGCCGGTATCGAGTTTGAGATCGGTGCCCACCATGGAGATCTTGTGCAGCGCTTCGGGACCATCGCCGATCAGCATCGCGCCCTTAACCGGTGAGGTGACCTTCCCGTCTTCGATCAGGTAGGCCTCGCTGGCAGAAAACACGAACTTGCCGGACGTTATGTCGACCTGGCCACCGCCGAAGTTCGGCGCGTACAACCCCTTCCTGACGGAGGCGATTATCTCGGCCGGGTCGTGCTTGCCGGCAAGCATGTAGGTATTGGTCATGCGCGGCATGGGGATGTGCGCGAATGACTCGCGTCGCCCGTTGCCGGTGGGTTGAACACCCATCAGGCGCGCATTCAGCTTGTCTTGCATGTAGCCGCGCAGAATGCCGTTCTCAACGAGCACCGTGTTCTGGCCCGGCGTGCCCTCGTCGTCGACCGACAGTGAACCTCGGCGATTCGCGATCGTGCCGTCATCGACGATCGTGCACAGGTCCGACGCGACTCTTTCACCGATCTTGCCGGTGAAAGCCGAGACGCCCTTGCGATTGAAGTCGCCTTCGAGCCCGTGACCCACGGCCTCGTGCAGCAGGATTCCAGGCCAGCCGTTGCCGAGTACGACCGGCATGGTGCCGGCCGGTGCGGGCTGTGCCTCGAGCTGCACAATCGCCTGGCGTACCGCCTCTTGTGCAAACTCGAGCGGGAGGTCGCCGTCAAGAAAATAGCTGAGATCTGCCCGCGCACCGCCGCCGGAATAGCCCTGCTCACGGCGCCCGCCCTGCTCGAGAATCACGCTCACATTGAGGCGAATCAAGGGGCGGACGTCGG
>JAOUNK010000018.1 GCA_029881015.1 Gammaproteobacteria bacterium
GGTAGCCCAGTCGCTCGATGCCATGGCGATTACGGTAAACGGCGCGCCCGTCGTGTCCATACCGATCGCGATCTGCCTGTTCTTCATGATGTACCCGATCATGGTGAAGATCGATTTCGGCGAGGTGCTCAAGGCTGGCAGGGCCGTGAAACCCGTCGGTTTGACACTGTTCATCAACTGGGCCGTCAAGCCTTTTACGATGTATGCCATCGCAAGCTTCTTCCTCGGTTCCCTGTTCCTGGGTTTTATCGGGCCCGAGGCGACCGATCTCGTGAAGATGCCGTTGGGCAAGGAGCTCCTCGCCGGCGAGACCTACGGTGCGGGTACTGTCGTGGTCGTCGACGGCGTCAGGATGCTCGAGGTCCCGCTTTGGCGCAGCTATCTTGCCGGCTGCATCCTGCTCGGCATCGCGCCCTGCACGGCGATGGTGCTGGTCTGGGGTTATCTCTCCAGGGGCAACGACGGCCATACGCTGGTCATGGTGGCCATCAATTCGCTGGTCATGCTGTTGCTGTTCGGGTTCCTGGGCGGTTTCCTCCTCGGGGTCGGCAAGCTGCCGGTGCCCTGGCAGGCGCTGCTGTTGTCAATCGGTGTGTACGTCGCATTACCCCTGGTAGCGGGTTACTTGTCGCGCAAGTGGATCATTGCCACGAAAGGCGAGGTGTGGTTCAGGGAAAAGTTCCTGCATTTCCTTACGCCCGTCACGATCAGCGCCCTGCTCATCACGCTGGTGCTCCTGTTCTCGTTCAAGGGCGACACGATCGTGCAAAACCCGCTGACGATACTCTGGATAGCAATACCGCTTTTCATCCAGACGGTCGTGATCTTCGCGCTGGGCTATGCGCTCGCGAAGTTTCTCGGCCTGAGTTACGAGAACGCAGCGCCTTCCGCCATGATCGGCGCCTCGAATCATTTTGAAGTTGCCATTGCGACCGCCGCGATGCTCTACGGCCTGTCGTCAGGCGCAGCCCTGGCAACCGTCGTTGGTGTGTTGATCGAGGTGCCGCTCATGTTGATGCTCGTTCGCTTCTGTCTCTCGACGCAGGGCTGGTTCCGGACGCAAAGCGCGTGACGATGTTGTGTTAACGTTCCTGAACCTCGGTTTTCGAACCTTTTACACGCTGGCTGCAGTATTCGCCGTTGTCGCGATGGCCCTGTGGCTCGCGTCCTTCACGGGCATGGTGCAATTTGGCGGCCAGCTGCCGGGCGTTGTCTGGCACAGCCACGAGATGGTGTTCGGCTTCGGTGTGGCGGTCATCACGGGCTTCCTGTTCACGGCAGTTCGCAACTGGACCGGATTGCCGACGCCCACCGGCCCGGCACTCGGCTCGATTGCTCTGCTTTGGCTCGCGGCGCGCGTGCTGCTGGTTTCCGGCACCACCGGGTTCGAAGTGATTCTCGATGTCCTGTTCCTGCCTGTCGTCACTGTCGCGGTCGCGCTACCCGTGTTCCGGAGTGCGAACAAGCGCAACTACAAAGTCATCGCCATACTCGCTGTCATGGCGATATTGCATTTCGTTTACCACCTGGCGCTCGGTGGCGAGTTGCCGGCTGCATTGTCGCGGTCGTCGCTGTTCGCGGTGATCGACGTCATCGCGATTCTTTTCGCGCTTGTCGGCGGTCGAGTGATTCCGGCGTTTACGCGAAACGCCGTACCGGGGTCGGACCCGACACACAAGCTATGGGTGGAGGTCGCGGCGTTTGCCTCGCTCCTCATGCTCGCTGCCACGACGATGATCGAGGGGCAATTCGCCCTTAACCCCTGGCTGCCTGCGAGCCTGGCCTTGCTCGCCGCCGGCGTGCACGCGCTCCGTCTCGCGCTGTGGCAACCGGCTGCGACGCTCGACAAGCCCCTGCTCTGGATGATGCCGGTTGCGTATTCATGGCTGCCGCTTGCCTTGTTGTTGCGCGGTCTTGCCGCGCTTGGTATCGCGATGCCGGGCTCCTGGCTGCATGCCTTGGCTGCAGGGGCGCTGACGAGCCTGATGATGGCCATGATGATGCGCAGCACGCTCGGGCACACCGGCCGCAACCTGGAAGCGAGCCGTGCCGATCTCGTCATCTTTCTCCTGCTGCAGCTTGCCGTCGTTCTCAGGGTTCCGGCCGGCGTCGCCGGCGATCACCGCACGCTGAGCATCCTGGCCGGCGTCGTCTGGATGGTCGCGTTTGCCGGGTTTCTGCTGCGCTATGGCCCGATGCTGGTTGGACCGCGCGTCGACGGCAAGCCGGGCTAGTTGATCGACGGGATGATCGAGTTGCGCATCATCGTGTAGAGGTTCTCTACGCCGGCACCATTGGCATAGTTGTGGCCTGTGAATGCGACAACCAGGTCAAGATCCGGGACGCAATAGATGTACTGGCCGCCATAGCCGCTGGTCACGTAGGCCTCAAGTACCTGCGTGCCGTAAACGAAGTCGGCGAGCCACCACTGCAGGCCGTAGCCCCGGGTGCTGGTGCCCCAGGACGTCAGGTCGACATGCCGGGTGACCGAGTCGGCGATCCACTCGGGGCTGATCAACGCCTGTCCCTGCCAGACACCATCGTCGATGAATAACTGGCCGAACTTGAGCATGTCACGCGTCAGCAGGAAAAGGCCGCTGCCACCGTTGGGCAAGCCCGTGGGTGTCATTCCCCAGGCGGCCGTCGTGATATCCATCGGGTAGAACAGGTGCTGGTTGGCGAAGTCCGCCATCGGTATTCCGGTCGCGTTTTCCAGGGCCTGACCGATGGCGATCGTGGCCGCCGTGTTGTAGGCAAACGCCGTACCCGGATCCGAAGTGACCGGCAGGTCCAGGAGGGCCTTGGACCAGTCGCGGTTGTTGTTTTCGAGAAAGACCAGGTCATTGTTGGGATCGGTGTAAGGCAGAGACCACTCGTCCCACTCGATGCCGAGGCGCATGGTCAGCGCATCTTCAAGCGTCATCTGGTCCTTCCGCGGGTCCCAGTTCTGGTAGGTGGCGTAGTTGAACAGGCTGTAGAAGCCAACCTGTGTCGACGGGATATGGCCCTGGTCGATCGCGATGCCGATCAACGCCGAGGTAAAACTCTTGCTGGTCGAGTGCAGCACATGACGGTTCGGGTCGTGATTGTTGATCCAGTCGTCGAACTCGCCGGTTGTCGTCCTGATCTGCTCGACGAGTACCAGCCGGTTGTTGCGCGCGATCGCAATCGAGTCGATGCCGGGATACGTGCCGTCGTGGACGTGTTCCATCATCCTGGTGATACGCGCCTCGTCCATGCCCTCGGCGGCGAGCGTCGAGACTTCCCAGCCGTCACCGTTGACGAGCGGGGCGGTGTAGGTCCACAGCTGCGGCGGGGCCGGTACGACGCTGCCGTCACCGCCACCCCCGCCGCCGCAGCCTGCAATGGCGAGGTACAGGGCGGCCGTGACGGCCAGCCTGATCGTGGTTTTTCGCATAAAACGTCCTTCCTGGCGGCGAAGCGTGCCTGAGGTGCGTTGAACCGTGCAAACCCGAGGATAGTGCGTTCTATAATCGGACCGTGCAAATCGACGAAGCGTTCCGCAATCGGGGCCGACTTTTCTGGATCCTGAACATTTCGGGCTGGACCGGCTACGCGCTGGCAGCCTGGCTGGGCGCGCTCGCCCATGAAAAGCCCGAGGCTTATTTCTTCGTCATCCTGGCGGCCGCCGTCAGCGGGCTCATCGGCACGCTGCCATTGCGACTCCTCTACCGCAAGCTGTGGTCGCGTTCGGTGGTCGTTCTCGGTTCGGCCACGCTGGTCGCATGCTACGTGATCGCGTTCGGCTGGCAATGGCTGCGCAACGTGCTGTACTACGACTGGGTAAAGAACAACTGGCAGCCCGAGCACCTGATGGACTATGTCGGCGGTGTCCTCGGTTCGTTCTACATCATGCTGTGCTGGAGTGGCCTGTATTTCGGCATCAAGTACTACCAGCAGCTCCAGGAGCAGACCGAGCAGACGCTGAAAGCGGTGGCCGCGGCGCACCAGGCGCAGCTCAAGATGCTGCGCTACCAGCTCAACCCCCATTTCCTGTTCAACACGCTGAACGCGATCTCGACACTGATTCTCGACGGCGCCAACAAGACGGCCAACCAGGCGGTGAGCCGACTCAGCGACTTTCTTCGCTACACGCTCGACAGCGACCCGATGAAGCGCGTAACGCTGGGTTCGGAGCTCGACGCCCTCGATCTGTACCTCGAGATCGAGAAGGTCCGCTTCGGCGATCGCCTGATCATCGTGAAGGATGTCGACGAGAAGGCGGCGCGGGCGCTCGTCCCGAGCCTGATCTTGCAGCCCCTTATCGAGAACGCGATCAAGTACGCGATCACACCCAGCGAGGAAGGCGGCACCCTGCGTATCTCGGCACGTGTTCAACGAGGCACGCTCGCCCTGCAGGTCGCCGATACCGGGCCCGGAATTGGCGCCGCGCACAATGGCCAGACGTCCAGCGGTGTCGGGCTCAGGAACACGCGTGAGCGATTGCAGCAACTGTACGGCGACGAACAGGCATTTACGCTGGCGCCGAACGAACCGCGGGGACTGGTCGTGACGATCAATCTTCCCTTCGAGGATGAAGATGCTTAGGGTGCTCATCGTCGACGACGAAGAACTGGCGCGGCGCGGTCTCGAGACTCGGCTCGAGAAATACGCCGACATAGAGATATGCGGCCTGGCACGTAACGGGCGCGAAGCCTTGCTGGCGGTGCGCGAGCAGGCTCCCGACCTCCTGTTCCTGGACGTACAAATGCCCGGCATGGACGGTTTCGACGTGCTGCGTTGCCTGGCGGGCCGCAACATGCCCGAAGTGATATTCGTTACGGCGTATGACGAATTCGCGCTCAAGGCGTTCGATGCCAATGCACTCGATTACCTGCTGAAACCGATCAACGATGAGCGGCTGCGGCGGGCGGTAGAAAGAGCGCGCAGGCATGCCGATGAAATGCACGCCGAAGAGCACCGCAACAAGTTGCTCAAGTTTGTCTGCGAACTCACCGGCCGCGAGCTTACGCTCGATTCGGCGCTGGAGGCCGCGTCGGGCGAGCATCGCGCCTACCCGCGGCGCATCGCGATTCGAGATGGCGCGGAGACGCAGTGCGTCGACGTAAAGGCGATCGACTGGATCGATGCGGCAGGCGACTATATGTGCGTCCACGCGGCGGGCGACACCTTCGTACTTCGCGGGACCATGAAACATCTCGAGGGCGTACTCGACCCCGAGACGTTTGTACGCGTGCATCGCTCGGCGATCGTCAACCGGCACCGCGTGACGGCGATGCGGCCACATCGCAATGGCGAATATTTCCTGCAACTGGGCGATGCAACCGAGCTGAAACTGAGTCGCAAGTACAAAGGCAATCTCGAACGACTGGCCGATCACATCTGACCTGCACACTTCGTCGCAGGATAAAAACCACTCGTCGCAAGTGGCGCAACGATTCCGATTCCCCGCTCCTCCAAAGAGCACTATGTCACCGCTTGTGGGGAATCGAGATGACACTGACTGTCCGAGTTCTGTTTGCAGCGTCGCTGCTGCTGTTCGCTGCGGAAGCAGCCGCGACCTACACCGTCAACGGCGAGCGCAAATCGTTCGAGATCCATCGCACCGAGTCGCCGCCGGTCATCGATGGGAAACTGGACGACGCTGCCTGGCGCGACGCGGCGTCGGTTGACGATTTTCACCAGACGGCACCGAGCGATGGTGCGCCGCCGACCGAACAGACCATCGTGCGCGTGACCTACGACGACGAGTACCTCTACATCGCGGCAAATATGCGAGACAGCGATCCGCGGGCCATCCGGGCAATGCAAATGATCCAGGGCAAGTCGTTCTTCTCCGACGATCGCTTCTGGGTCACGCTGGACAGTTTCAACAACAAGCGTAACGACTACTTCTTCCAGGTAAATGCGAATGGTGTGCGTCGCGACGCCCTGCGCGAGAACAACTCGAGCTTCATCGACGAATGGGCGACGATCTGGCTGGCAGAGTCGGCGCTGCATGAGGACGGCTGGGCAACCGAGATCGCGATCCCGTTCAAGTCGATCTCCTTTGCGCCCGAGTTGGATACCTGGGGCATCAATTTCGGACGCAGTGTCGTGCGCAAGCAGGAATACAGCATGTGGTCGTCGCACGAACGCCAGGACTGGCCGGCGTACAGCGGCGAGGTCACCGGCATAGGCGAAATCGAGCAGGGGCTCGGCCTGGACGTAGTGCCCTCCGTTAACCTGAACCAGGATCGCGACCTCGTGCTGGACGACGGAAACGACGGCTTCGAGCCGTCCCTCGACGTTCGCTACCGCATCACCCCGTCATTGAGCGCAACGCTAACGCTGAACACCGATTTTTCCACGGCTGAGATTGACGATCAGCAGGTCGCCCTTGATCGGTTCTCGCTGTTTTTTCCGGAGAAGCGCGATTTCTTCCTCCAGGATGCCGGCATCTTCGAGTTCGGCAACATCAATACGAACGGCAGGCCATTCTTCTCGCGGCGCATCGGCTTGTCCGAGGATGGCCGTCCCGTCGGGATCGACGGTGGCATCAAGCTGACGGGACGCGTCGGTGACTTCAGCGTTGGCGCACTGGCGATTCGCCAGGAAGCCGTCGGGGATGTCGCCGCCAAGGACCTCTTCGTCGCGCGTGGCTCGTACAACGTGTTCGACGAATCGGCGGTGGGATTCGTCATGACGCACGGTGACCCGACCTCGAATGCAGCAAACTCGGTCATCGGCCTCGACTTCCTGTATCGCAATAGCGATGGCCCGTTCGGCGAAATCCTGACGGGCAATTTCTGGGCCCAGCAAAGCGACACCGCGGACCTCGAGGGCGAAGGCCAGGCGTTCGGCGTCAACCTCGAGATTCCCAGCGACAAACTGCTGGCCTACGTGGAGTTGCAGCAGATCGATGACAATTTCCGGCCCGCGCTCGGTTTCGTGAACCGTGCGGGCATTCGCCAGTACGGCACGGGTATGCGCTACCGAACGCGGCCGGAAACCGGCGTCTGGCGCGCGATCAACCATCGCTTCGACTATTCACTGGTCACGGACATGAACGACCGGAGATTGTCGCAACGCGTGGATATCGAGCCGCTTGGCCTGTACTCGAACCGCGATGACTACATGTACCTGCGCTGGACGCAGCGACGAGAACGGGTGCGAGAAGCGTTCGACCTGTTCGAGCGGCTCAACGTGCCCGCCGGTGATTACGAGTTTGACCGCTACCGTGCGGAACTCACAACGGGGCAGCAGCGTCCCGTGCGCCTGGTCCTGGCCGTCGAGGATGGTGGTTTCTTCGGCGGTGACCGACTGGAAAAGCACATCGAGGTGGAATGGCGGCAGTCGGCCTACCTGTCGCTCGGTGTCGGCTTTACGGAGAACGTGGTTGACCTGCCAAGCGGCAGCTTCACGTCCCACCTCGCAAGCCTGCGCTCCGACATCGCGTTCAATTCGCGGTGGTCCTGGAGCAGCCTTCTGCAATACGACAACACCTCGGAGATTGCCGGTATCAACAGCCGGCTGCGCTACCTGCCGGAAGCCGGCCGGGAAGTCATGCTGGTCCTGAATCACGGCCTGAGCATCGATCCCGAGAATCGCATGTCGAGTACGCGGAATGATCTGAACCTGAAGTTGTCCTACACGTTCCGCTATTGAGGCGGAGCAGCCACGGAGTCGCGGATGACGAGCCGGTGCGGCACGATGTCGGCTGGTTGCCCGGAATCGGGTTCCCCGGCAATGATCTTGCAGAGACGTGCGAATATGCGGGACCCGATGTCTTCGGCCGGCTGGCTGACCGTGGTCAGCGGCGGGTCTGCAACAGCCGCAAACTGGATATCGTCGAAGCCCATGACGGACAGATCCTCGGGAGCCCGAATCCCGAGCAGCCGGCATTCGTGCAGGCAGCCCAGCGCCATGTCGTCGTTGCCGCAGAAGATCGCCGTTGGCCGGTGGTTGCCAGTCAGCAGGGCCCTGGCGGCCGCGCGGCCGCCAGCCAGTGTGCGGTAGCCCTCGACGAGCCACTCGTCCGGCAGTTGGAGACCGGCGTTTTCGAGCGCCGCACGAAAACCGTTTACGCGGGAGATGGTAAGTGGCGACTCCTCGAGCCCGTAGATCATCGCGATATTCCTGTGGCCATGCGAGATCAGCAACTCGGTCGCGTCGGACGCTGCGCCGAAATTATCGATGTGCACGCGCGGTGTCGCGGCCAGCTCAGGCGGCGTTTCGCAGGCGATCACCACAGGCAGCTTGGGACGGTTCTCGTCTGTGAGCACCTTGACACCCTCGGACGGGATGCTGGCGATGACGATCATGCCGTCCGCCTGCCGGGAACCGAGCAAGGTGTCGAACTCGTCGCTCGACATTGCCTGTAGCGGCTTCTCTTCAACGTAGACGGCGTAGCCGTTCTGTTGTGCCGCTGCCTGGATGCCGCGCATCACGCCGGCCGCGAAGGGGTCGCCGATCGACGGCATGACAACGGTGACGATATTGGTATGCCCCCGGCGAAAGCTCTGTGCGAGTGAATTGGGCTGGTACCCGGTTTCACGAATCGCGTCCTCCACGCGGAGTCGCGTGCTCTCCGAAACCTTGTCAGGAAAATTCAACGTCCGGGAAACCGTGGCTATCGATACGCCCGCGAGTTGCGCTACTTTTTTGATCGAACTCTTGGCCATTTCCCTCTAACGCCTGCCGGAACACGGGAGTGTGTGCAGAGAGCTTACACTACACGGGATTTCGCGGTCGGGACCGCTACAAAGGCTGGCCCCAGAAGGGCCGCTTCGGCAGCGTGACAATGCCGCGCTCGTAAACCAATCCACCGGGCCGGTCGTAGCGGGACAGCAGTGGCCCGTCGATATCGACAAAATCACAAAGCTGCGCCATGACGTGGTGCGGGGCCATCGCGAGCGACGTGCCACCCATGCAGCCGACCATGAGCCCGAGACCCTGCGCACGGGCTGCACGTGCGAGTTCGAGGCCGTGTGTCAGCCCGCCGGTCTTGTCGAGCTTGATGTTGATCATCTGGTAGCGCGCTGCCGCCTGTTCCAGCTCCCCGAGGTGCAGGCAGGATTCGTCGCCGCAGATCGGCAGCGGCGGATCGTAGTGCTCGAGTTCCGCGTCGTCGCCGCGAGGCAGCGGCTGTTCGATCATGCTGACGCCAAGGGTCTTCAATGCCGGCGCATGACGCAGCAATTCATCGAAGTTCCAGCCCTGGTTGATGTCGACGACCATGCGAACGCCAGGCCGGGCGGCGCGAATGGCCGCGATCCGCTCGACGGGCCGGTCATTGCCGAGTTTTACCTTGAACAGCGATATGTCGGTCGCTGCGGCGGCTTTGTTCGCCATCTGTTCGGGTGTGTCTTCGAGGCCGATCGTAAATACGGTTTCGACGGGCGCAGCGGCCACACCGGCCATCGACCAGGCGGTGCGACCGGTGAGCTGCGCTTCGAGATCCCAGAGCGCAGAGTCGGCGGCCATGCGCGCACCGCCCGGCGGCATCAGCTCGAGAAGCTGTTCGCGACCTGCACCGCGGGCGAGTTCGTCCACCATGGCCTCGAGCTCTGCGGTCATGGACTCGATCGTTTCGCCGATGTAGGAGACACCGAGCGCCTCGCCGCGACCGACGGCGCCGTCCTGTTCGATCTCACAGACCACGCAGGGAAAGTCGTTCCAGACGTTGCTCGAGATTCGGAACGGAATCAGGGTAGCCCACGATTCACTGTGGATGGCGACATTGCGTTTCATGATGCGTGTTTGAGCAAGAAGCTCGCGACCGGGGACATGCCGATGGCAACAGGATCGACGCAGGGAATCCCCAGGTGGTCCTGCAGCTTGCCGAGATAGCCGTCGCGCTCGAAGTCGGTCATGGTCGAGGTGTTGACGCTGACGCCGGCAAAGAAACAGCCTGGGCGGGTGCGTCGCGCGAGGCGCAACGCGTCGTCGATAACCACATCCAGTTCGGGAATCGGGTAGTCGCCGAAGACGCCGAGGGTCTCGGTGCGCGTGACGTCATGGCAGAGAACCAGCGCATCCGGTTGTGAGCCGTGCAGCAAGCCGAGCGTCACGCCCGAGTAACTCGGGTTCAGCAGTGAGCCCTGGCCTTCGATCACGTCCCAGTGGTCGTCGTCGTTGTCGGGAGAGAGGCTCTCCGCCGCTCCGGCGATAAAGTCCGCGACGACCGCATCGATCGGAATCCCTTCGCCGGCAATCATGATGCCGGTCTGGCCGGTCGCCCTGAACGTTGCCTTGATGCCCCGGCGTTCCAGCTCGCGGTGCAGTACGAGGGCGCTGTATTTCTTGCCCACGGCGCAGTCGGTGCCGATCGTCAGCACGCGCTTGCCGCTGCGCGGTCTGCCCTGGCCAATGGGGAGGTTGTCGGGCGGCACACGCACGTCCGTCAGGACGGCGCCGCCCTTGCGGGCCGCGGCGACGAGATCGGGCATGGACCGCAACTTGCTGTGCATGCCCGACGCGATATCGATGCCGGCACTGGCCAGCTCGATGAGCTGGGGCCGCCAGTGATCCGGGATCTGGCCGCCGAGGGGAGCCACGCCGATGATGGCGGTCCTGATGCCAGCATCGATGGCATCCCTGACGCTCATGTCGCGCAGGCCGAGATCGACGCCGCAATCCGGAAGGCGCATCTGTCCGGCACAGAGCTCGGGCCGCCAGTGCGCCAGCCCGAAGCCGGTCTTGGCGTTGTCGGCTTCGGCGACGTCACCGATGTACAGCAGGTAAGGCGGTGTGAGGCTGACTCTGGTGAGCGACATGCGGCCGATTATGGCAGGAAAATCGTCGCCGGGTGCTCGAGGATTTCCTTGATGCACTGGACCAGCGCCGCTGCATCGTAGCCATCGACGAAGCGATGATCGAACGAGGTCGACAGGTTCATCATGAGCCGTACCGCGATCTGGCCGTTTACAACCATCGGTCGTTCCACCGCACGATTGACACCGATGATGCCGACTTCGGGGGCGTTGATAACAGGCGTCGACGCAATACCGCCAAGCTTGCCGAGGCTCGTAATGGTAATCGTCGAGCCGGACAGCTCGTTCTTCTTTACCTTGTTCGTGCGCGCCGCTTCGGAAAGGCGGCGAATCTCGCTGGCGAGTTCGTCGATCGACAGCATTTCGGCATGTTTCACAACCGGGACCTTGAGGCCGTCGGGTGTCTGCGTGGCCACGCCGAGGTGCACGGCCTCATGCTGCAAAAGCAGGTTGCGGTCCTTGTCGTGCGTGGTGTTGCACTGCGGGAACTCCTTGAGTGCCTTGATCAGCGCGAGGCCGAGGAACGGCAGCAGCGTCAGGCGCTGTGCCGCGTCCCGCTTCGCATTGAGATGCTTGCGAAGGGATTCCAGCTCGGTGATGTCGATTTCCTCGACATAGGCGAAATGAGGAATCTCCCGTTTCGCGGCCTGCATGCGCTCGGCGATGATACGGCGCAGCCCGATAATCTTTATTTCCTTGACCTTCGTCGACGGTACACCCGGTGTTGCAATCGTGGTTCCGGTTGCGCGTGCTTTCAGGTAACGGTCAAAGTCCTTGCGTACGATTCGCCCGCCGGGACCCGTGCCGGGCACCAGCGACAAGTCGACGCCGGCTTCCTTGGCGCGCATACGGACCGCCGGTGACGTAATCACGCGGGTACGATCGATGACTTCTTCTGCGGGCGCGGGTTCGACAGCCGCGGGGACCGGTACGGGCTCGGCTCGGGACTCCGCGGCGGCCGGCTGTTCGTCAGAACCGGTCGTTCGGCCTTCGTCCACGGTACCCCCGGTATCGATCACGACCAGTGCGGCGCCAACGGCGACGACATCACCGGGTTCGCCCGCCAGTTTGACGACCTTGCCGGATACGGGGCTCGACAGCTCGACGGCAGCCTTGTCCGTCATCATCGTGCCGACTACGTCCTCTTCTTTCACCTGGTCGCCGACCTTGATGAACCATTCGCCGATTTCCGACTCGACCGTGCCTTCGCCGAGATCCGGTAACTTGAAAATGTACTCGCTCATTCCGCCTCCATGACACGTCGGATACCGGCAGACACACGCTTCAGCCCGGGGAAGTACTGCCACTCGAACGCGTGCGGGTACGGGGTGTCCCATCCGGCCACACGACCGATCGGCGCTTCAAGGTGATAGAAGCATTCCTTCTGGATAGTGGCAGCGAGCTCGGCGCCGTAACCGCCGAAGCGCGTCGCTTCGTGCGCGATGAGGCAGCGCCCGGTCTTCTTGACCGAATCGGCGAGCGTCTGTACATCCAGCGGCGCCATCGTGCGCACGTCGATGACCTCCGCATCGACCCCGGTTGCCCTGGCAGCGGCGATCGCAACGTGCACCAAGGTGCCGTAGGTGATGATCGTCAGCTCGTCACCGGGCAGGGCGATATCGGCGCTGCCGAGCGGGACGGTGTAATAGCCCTCGGGAACCTCACCTTTCGGGTGCGATGCCCAGGAGACGCCCGGCTTCTCGGGGTCCCCGTCGAACGGACCGTTGTAGATGCGTTTTGGCTCGAAGAAGACGACCGGGTCGTCCGACTCGATAGCCGCGATTAGCAGGCCCTTCGCGTCGTAGGGATTCGACGGCATGACGGTCTTGATGCCGCTGATGTGCGTGAAGATCCCCTCGGGTGACTGCGAGTGCGTCTGCCCGCCGCGAATACCGCCACCGCAAGGGGTGCGGATCGTAACCGGTGAGAAAAATTCGCCACAGGAACGATAACGAAGGCGTGCGAGTTCCGACACGATCTGGTCGAAGCCCGGGTAAATGTAGTCGGCGAACTGGATTTCGGCGACGGGTCGCAGGCCGTTGACGCCCATGCCGATCGCGGCGGCGACGATGCCGCCTTCGGCGATCGGCGTGTCGATAACGCGATGCTCGCCGAATTTGCGCTGCAACCCATCGGTACAGCGGAACACGCCGCCGAAGTAGCCGACATCCTCGCCGAGGACCACAACCGACGGGTCCCTGTCCATCATCACGTCGTGGGCCGAGCGAATGGCTTCGATCATGTTCATCTGCGCCATGACTCAATCCTCCGCCAGGATTTCGAGAAGACGGCGACGCTGCGACTCGAGGTGCTGCGGCATTTCGGCATAGACATCTTCGAACATGGTGGCCGGATCCAGCCACGGGCCCTCGGTCATCGTGCCGAATTTCTGGGCCTCCTTCCACGCCACCAGCACTTCTTCCCTGAGTTCTTTTTCGAGGCGCTCGTGCTTGTCCTCGGACCAGTAACCTACCTTGATCAGGTGCTGTTTCAGGCGTTCAACCGGATCGCCGAGCGGGAACGAGTCCCACTCATCGCGTGGGCGGTACTTCGTCGGGTCGTCACTGGTCGAATGAGCGCCGCCGCGATACGTGACGTGTTCGATGAGCGTCGGTCCATGGCCGCGCCTTGCGTGGTCGGCAGCCCAGAGCGTTGCCGCGTAGATGGCGAGAAAGTCGTTGCCATCGACACGAATGCCGGGGATACCCAGGCCGAGTCCGCGCGCGGCAAACGGTCGGCGCTGGCCGCCGGCCGTGCCCTGGAAGCTGGAGATCGCCCACTGGTTGTTGACGACATTGAGGATGACGGGCGCCTGGTAAACCGCGGCGAACGTCAAAGCATGGTGGAAGTCGGCCTCGGCCGTGCTGCCGTCGCCCAGCCACGTCGCGGCGATATGGTCTTCGCCCTTGATGGCGGAAGCCATGGCCCAGCCGACGGCATGCGGAACCTGGGTCGCGAGATTGCCCGAGATGGAGAAAACGTTGCCTTGCTTGCTGTGGTACATGACCGGGAGTTGCCGGCCCTGGCACATGTCCTTCGTGTTCGACAGGCACTGGCACATCATGTCGACGAGTTTCATGCCGCGGTACATGAAGAGACCCTGGTTGCGGTAAGACGGGAAGCACATGTCCCCGGCCCGCAACGCCATGCCCTGCGCGATCGATATGGCCTCTTCTCCGAGTGCCTGCATGTAGAAGGAGATGCGACCCTGTCGCTGGATCTGCCACATGCGCTCGTCGAATACGCGGTTAAGCATCATCCAGCGCAGCGCAATCTGCAGCTTTTCGGGTTCGAGATTCGGATTCCAGGGCCCCACTGCCTCGTGGTTGTCATCAAGGACCCTGACCAGGCCGCTGCTCAGGAACTCGAGCTTACGTGTACGCGAACCAATGGGTGGCTTGTCGACAGAACCGGCCGGTGACAAGTCGAGATAGCTGAAATCGGGTTCGTCGCCGGGCCGAGCTGTAGGTCGCGGTATCTGTAATCGCGATTTCTCAATCATATGGAAAACCCTGTTCTGTTATGGGCGAGCTGCCGCGACAATGCTGCGCGCCAGTTCATCGGCCAGTTCGTGCGTTGGCCGGCCCGTTTCTTTCGCCTGATCGAAGATGCTCTTCAGGCGGTCTTTTATGCGGCCAACATCGGCACGTACGTCGTCTTCCGAGCTGCTGCCATAGTACTCCGCCGCGACGCTGATTATACCGCCGGCATTAATCACGTAGTCCGGTGCGTACAGGATGTCGCGTTCGGCCAGGCGTACACCGTCGGCCGGTGTCGACAGCTGGTTATTCGCGCCGCCGGCAATAACCCTGGCGCGGATCTTTGGAATGGTCGCCGATGTCAGGATGTTGCCGAGCGCGCAGGGCGCCAGGACATCGACGTCGGCGAACAGCAGTTCGCCGGGAGGTACGACGGTGACGGGCATTTCGCTCGTTACCTGCTTGAGGCAGTCGGCACTGACATCGGATACGAACAGCTCGGCGCCGGCTTCGTGCAGGTGGCGGCAGAGGTACAAGCCGACGTGGCCGACGCCCTGCACGGCAACCCGCATGCCTTTCACCGAGTCCGCGTCGAAGCGTGCTTTCACGGCGGCTTCGATGCCCTGGAAGCAACCGAGCGCCGTCCAGGGCGACGGGTCGCCGCCGGCATCGCCGCCGGTCTGCGGCAAGCCGGACACGAACTCGGTCTCCTCATGCACGTAGCGCATGTCTTCGACGGAGCAGCCGACATCCTCGGCGGTCACGTACTTGCCGCCGAGCGTGTCGACACACCGCCCGAAGGACCGGAAAAGCTCCGCGGATTTGGGCGCGTCGTCGCTCGCGAGGATCACCGCCTTGCCGCCACCGAACCTGAGCCCCGCAACCGCGTTCTTGTAGGTCATCCCGCGAGAGAGACGCAGCACGTCCATGAGCGCATCGGTGTCGTTGTTGTAGACCCAGCGGCGGGTTCCGCCGGCAGCGGGTCCGAGCGCGGTCGAATGAACGGCAACGATGGCCTTGAGGCCGGTTTTCGCGTCGTGGAAGTAGTGCAGAGATTCGTGGTTGTCGAACTCGGCGTGGTCGTATACACCCATGATTGTCCCCAAAGCCATGCTGCATTCTTCGACTAATATACAGCGACCAAACCCGATAAAACTTGCAAAAACTTCTGTGTAAGTCCAAAACAGAGCATAATCTATGTGAATCCTACACCAAGAGCACATTGATCATGCAACTCATCTCACTCGATCATACGGACCGCAAAATCCTCAACCTGTTGCAGACCGAGTCCGGCATCAATGCCTCGCTGATCGGTGAGCGTATCGGCCTGTCACAGTCAGCCTGTTGGCGGCGCATCCAGCGTATGCGCGAAGAGGGCGTCATCAAGGACCAGCCCGTTGTGCTCGATCGCGAGAAGGTCGGACTGACGACCATGGTCTTCGCGCACGTGAAACTGACCTCGCACGGCCGCAGCAACCTCTCAGCCTTTGCCGACGCCGTGAAGAGTTTCCCCGAAGTCATGGAATGCTACGTGCTGCTCGGTAATGTCGACTTCCTGCTCAGGATCGTTGCCGAGGACATCAAGGCCTATGAGCAGTTCTTCTTCGAGAAGTTGTCGCAACTGCCCGGCATCCAGGAAGTGACCTCGAGCATTGTGTTGTCGGACACAAAGCACACGACGGCCCTGCCCATCTAGACAGACGCTACTTTTTGGACGCGATCCAGCGTTCCACGTGTGCGCGCAGGGCCGGCAGCGGAATGGTGCCGTTCTCGAGGATACGGTCGTGGAACTCGCGGATGTCGAAGTCCTCGCCGAGCTGCTCCCGGGCCTGCTTGCGCAGCGCGAGAATTTCCAGGCCGCCGGAATCATAGGCCGTCAGCTGTCCTGGCAGGATGGCAATGCGGTCAACCATCTCGTCACCCATCGTCTCCGGGAAACGGCCCGACACCATCATGAAATCGATGGCTTCTTCGCGTGTCCAGCCGAACAGGTGGATGCCCGGATCGACAACCATGCCGCGCGCGGGCCAGGCTCGACGAGTGATCGGGCCAGTCACGCTCTGGTAGAGACCCATCTCCTCGGACAGGGCCTCCGAGTAACGCGCCCAGCCCTCGCCCGGTCCCGAGAACCAGATAAGCTCGGTCACAGGATGCAGGCCGTCAATCGCCTTGGCGAAAGCCACCTGCAGGTGGTGCCCTGGCCAGGCCTCGTGGAACGCGATACTTTCGGCCCCGCCACGCGACTGCTCTTCGGGTTCGTGCAGCGGAATCCGGTACTCGCCCGGCCTGTCACTGTTCCCGGGCCGGTAATGAGCGGACCGGCCCGTACCCTCTTCGTGTTCCTCGAACGGCACGACCACGACCGGCTGCGTCGGCATGGTGCCGACCCAGTCGGGCATCTCGGCTTCGGCCCGCTTGACCATCTCACGCGAGAATTCGAGGAGCTCATCCTTGCTCGTGAAGCGGTCCGCCGGGTCGGACTTCACGCGATCGAGGATTTCCTCGAAGTCGGTGAGCTCGTATGCGGAACGGCCGAGTTCGATCACGGATGCCTTATTGGCCTCCACGGTTTTCTTACCGAGCTCGAAGACGTCTTCGGCCGAGCGGTCGAGTGTGGTGTAGGCGCGCAATGATGCGTCGTAACAGGCGCGGCCGTCGGGATTCGCCGTAATGGACAATGCCGCGCGAGCGCGCTCAAGGTAGGGACCCGCGAGGAACTCGCGATAGCGCCTGAGCGCCGGCGTAATCTGTTCCTCGACGATTGTCCTGGTTGCGGCGGCAAACTCCGCGTCGTCATCGCGTGCGGCCGGCGAATAGAAGGGTGACCGTTCCGCTTCCAGGGCGAGCAGGCCGTCGAGCTGGTCGACAACGCGCTGCACAACAGTCTTGGGCGCCGTGTAGCCGAGCTTGATGCCTTCGCCGAGGTTGGCCTTTTCCTGATCTACAAACGCTGCAAACCTCGACCAGCGCGCCAGCGACTGCTCGCGCAGCTCCGGCGTGCCCACCGGCTGCATTTGTGCGATCTGCGCATAGCCGGAGTGCCAGCCGCCCATCTGGTTGACGTTCCAGACCTCCGTTTTGCAGACCCGCAAGCCGACCCTGGCCTCGAGCTCCTCGAGCAGGTAGGCGTGGGTAATCCACGCCGGGTCGCCAACCAGGCCGTCGGCGTCAACCGTGCGCAGGCGCGCCAGCATGGTATCGATGAACGCATCGTTTGCCGCAAGGGCCTGCAGGCTGTTGTCGGCCAGGCCATCGTGCCGTTCGAGGTCGATACCGGAGAAATACGCTGTCTCCGGTGTCGTGCTCATGACGTGTTCGTAGTAGGCGTCCGCTACCTCGTTGACGACAGCGACGGGACTGGCGACGGGCGCCGGCGCGGGTGGTGGGGTTTCCCGGGAGCAAGCGCCGAGCATGAGCAGTGCTGCGGCTGCCGCAGCTACCAGTTTGCTATTCATTGTGACCGCTGCCGAGGTTAATCATGTAGACCGAGATCATGGTGTATCAAGCCCCGGAGTCGAACGTGCCTGCGCGAATGTCGCGACGACGATATCGGAGCCGGACTTCCCGCTCGCGCGCTTCATGCCTTCCGAGTTGTATGGCATGTCGATCTCCCCGTCGCAGGTGACGGCGATGACGCCCGCGTCGCCACCCAGGCGGCGCACCTCGTCGAGCATCTCCTGCACGGCATCGTGCAGCGCGATGCCGGACCGGTAACGAAATGCAATCGACGCGGCACCGCCGGCGCGAATGATGTGCTCGCCGATGCCCGTGCAGGAAATGGCGATATTGTCGTCTGCCCAGGTGCCCGGGCCGATCAGCGGTGTATCGCCGATACGGCCGTGCAGCTTGCCGAAGGTGCCGCCGGTCGACGTCGCGGCCGCGAGGCCGCCCGTCGTATCGAGAGCCACGGCGCCGACGGTACCGTGGGCGATGTCGAACATGTCAGCGCGTGTCACGCCCACAGGCAAGGTGTAGTAGGTTGCCGGATCGGTGATCTCTTCGAAACCATGCCTGCGCGCGAACTCGGCCGCGCCGTTGCCCGCGAGCATCACGTGTGGCGTTTTTTCCATGACGCCGCGCGCAACCCCGACCGGATTCGCGAAATCCTGCAGTGCGGCGACCGCACCCGCTGCGCGCGACCGACCATCCATGATCGACGCATCGAGCTCGACGTGGCCGGCGCTGTTTGGCGCCGATCCCCGGCCGGCAACATAGAGGCCGCTGGCCTCGAGTTCCGTAACGGCGTAGTCCACGACATCGAGCGCCGCGGCATTGTCCCGCAATTTTCGCCGGCAGCGCGCCGCCAGCTCGTGCAGGTGTTTTTCGGTCTCGGTGTAGTCGCGACCGGCGACGGCACCCGCGCCGCCGTGGAGCGCAAAGGCCCAGCTTGAGTTGTCTTTTGGCATTCGGCAAATGTACACGAAACGCACTGAAAATCACGACAGGCCGGGCGCCGCGCGGGACGAGCGCCGGGGGTGGCCTGCTGCGGCGCCGGGGCTGCCCGGGCGGAGCGCCCCGGATTCCACCCGGACTGAGCCACCGCCCAGGAGTGTTGGCAAAAAAACAACACTGTAAATCACTGTTTATCAAGAACTAATATAATATAAACAAATGTTTGTGTGAAATTGGTCACATAAAGTTGAGCTTTTGGGCGTTGTGATATAGCATCTTCGCCACCCTATCTGAGGCTTTTTTGCTGCGCGGTATTCATGCGTGGTGACAAAGGAACAACGATAGATATCTGGAAGATCAACATTCCAAAAATCATTGAGGGATATAGTCATGTTAAAACGTAAGCCAGTTGCTGTAGCAGTGGCGGCCGCACTAGGAGCATCGTCTTTCGGTGTTCTCGGTAGTCCGGCACTCGCGCAAGAAAACGAGCAAGTTGGTGATGAGCCTATTGAGGAAATCGTC
>JAOUNK010000255.1 GCA_029881015.1 Gammaproteobacteria bacterium
ACCAATAGCGTCCTTGAAAAGCTCCATGGACGGTTGTTTATCCCATGCTTTCGGGGTGTACATGATCGTCTTGAACACGTTGTAGGAGTACAGGAACGTTCCCACCATGATCAAAGCGACACCCACTACGTAGAACAGTCCGCCGACGATCCTGAACTGGACCAAGTCCGCGGGCAGCGGCCAATAGAGGGTGTACAGCGGCGCATACGAGAACAGGAATCCCGCCAGCCACATGATAAAAGTGCCGCCGCCGATCATGATCCAGGTTGCGTTCGCCAGCTTCAGGCTGAAGATCGGTTTCTTCATGAAGAATGGGACGAGAAAGAGAAAGGCGCCAAAAACAATCATGTAGGTGGAGCCAAACACGCCGACCATGGGATGGACCGTCATGATCGAGAAGAAGTGAGTGTCATCGATGGCCGCGACCGGTGTGATTTCCACCACGCGCATCATCATGCCCTCGACGGCGGCCAGGCCATAGAAAAGGACGCCGAGTACGACGAAGCGCAGGGAGATCTTCTGCATGGGCGTCATGTCAGCGTGTTTCAGGCCACCCTCGTGACCGTTCATCAGAGTGTTTACGAAGCTCATGGCTGCCCTCCCATAGCGACTGCACGATCGTCATCCTGATCACAACCCTTCACGATAATCGCGTCCCGGGCAATCATCCTTGCGCCTTTCGGTCCCGAGTATTCGGTCGAACGAACGTAGTAGGTGCCGTTCTTGCCGAAGCGCCACATCAGGTCATTGCGGCTCTGCGGAACAACCTGCATTTGCGCCACCATCGTGTGATCGGCACGGAAAATCCCGAAGCCGTAGGTCAGGTCGTTGGATACGGCGTTAAAGACGACGTGATCACCGCATCCCACCTGCATGGGAAAATCGGAGAAGCTCATCTGGTGATCTTCGTAGGTGATGTCGAAGATGGCATCCGGCGTAATACCTGCGCGCTTCAGGTCAATCGGTACCCAGGGCACCTTGTTGTAAGTAAGAAAATGCAGCCCGGTACCAATCACCATCAGGATGACGACGTAGGTCCAGAAGATTGCGGGTTTGGACCCGGCATCGTCACGCCGTGGCCTGGTAATGCGATACCCGAACCAGGCAATCAGCGAAATGGCAATAAAAACGTATATCCCGTAAACCAGTTTCAAGGTCGCGAGAACATCAATTGAATCGGCCATGATCAGCCCTTTCCGTTGGGGGTCAGAATCCTGAAGTTCCGGCAGGAGGCGCATAAACCTCAGGCGCGAGAGGCTCCGAAGGGACACCGAACAGCGCTGCTGCCGGTCCTTCGCGCCATGGAAAGTTGTACAGGGAGGTCAGCCGAACGCGGCAGCGTGCGGGCCTCTCGATGGATGCGGCATTGAACTACTCTACGTTTGTCCGGCATGCCGGCGGATGCGCAAAAGTGTACTCGCCCACGCAAAAAACCGGACTACGGATACCTACCTATACGGTCCGAGGTAGCGGTGGCTCGGCACTAATGCGCGGCTGCGCGTTTCGGCAGCAAGCGCTTGACCGCAAGGAAGACGCCGACGATCGCGCCACCCGCGACAAGGCCGAACAGGCCGTTGTAGAGCATCGCTGCGACAACGCCAATGAGCCCACCGGCCGCCGGTAGGCTGTGTGCCCAGGCCTCAACAATGTGCAAGCCTTCTGCCACCAGTGGCAGGCCATGCACCAGGATGCCGCCTCCGACGAGGAACATGGCGGCGGTCCCGACGATCGACAGTGTGGTCATGAATTTCGGCGCCGCTCGCAGTATCCATTTGCCGAGCCAGCGCTGAAAGCCCGCCAGGCGAGTTCTGTCCTGCTTTTCAATAAGATGAAGGCCCAAATCGTCCAACTTGACGATCCCCGCGACGAGCCCGTAGACGCCGACGGTGATCGCAGCGGCGAGGAAAGACAGGACCGCTATCCGTGTCACCAAGTCGGCGTGCTGCACCGTGCCCAGGACAATGACGATGATTTCTGCAGACAGGATGGCGTCGGTGCGGATCGCACCGCGAATACGGCGTTTCTCAAACGCAACCATGTCGACTTTTTCGTCAGCGACCGCCTTCAGACGCTGTTTGTGCTCTTCTTCTTCTTCCGGTGCATGCAGGAATCGATGTACGATTTTTTCGAACCCCTCAAAGCAGAGATACGCGCCGCCCAGCATGAGCAAAGGCATTATTATCCAGGGCGTGAAGGCGCTGAATAACAATGCGATAGGCACCATGATCGCCTTGTTGAGTGCCGACCCTTTGAACACTGCCCAGACGACCGGAAGTTCACGCTTCGCCCGGATTCCCGACACCTGTTCGGCGTTCAGGGCAAGATCGTCGCCGAGCACGCCGGCCGTTTTCTTCGCCGCAACCTTGCTCAGGACGGCAACATCGTCCAGCAGGGTCGCAATGTCATCAAGCAGTGTGAAAAGGCTGGAACCTGGCAAGGCGTGACTCCCGTGAGAAATAGGACCCGGCATCAATAATGCGCGGAATGCGTGAAATGGTAGGCGGCGCGACCTGCTTTGGCAAACCTGGGGCCGGTTCGGCGGATCGATAACGGCAGTCGCGGGCTTCCGGCGCTGGCGTCACCGGCCAGGGCTCGGGGTTGGCCCGCACTCTATGTTCGGGCGGCTGCTTCAGTCTTTGTGGTGTCGCGTCCTCAAGAAGTTTTCCAACACGTTTCGCCCAACCTGCTCACCAAGGCGCACACCCTCAACGGAGTCATAGCGAAAGTGAATCCCGAGGTAGACCCGGGAGATCCCGCATTGTATTGCGGCTTCTGAGAATCTCTCGAAATCGCGCGTTGGCGGGTGGATCTCGATTTTCCCGGAAAACGGTCCCGCCACGTCAACCATTGGAATTCGCATTGTAAAGGAGTAGTCGTCTCCGAAGACGTCGTCGAAGGCGGTCATGGCTGCGGCGCACGCTGTCCCATGTGCGGACGGATAGGACGGAAACGCGTAGGTGTGCCGATGCGTGTTCGTCCAGGTGGCTTCGGGCATCGTCTCCGGGTTGCCGTCGTTCTCGGCCCAGCGTATGGCCGTGTATGGCCGCCAGTGGTTGTAGTGAAACTTGTTGTCAAAGCTACTGACATAGCCGTCGAAGATCGCCATGTTCAGCAATGCCAACAAGCGCACTGCTTCCTGCAGCGGCAAACCTTCTTTTTCGATGAGGTCACGCGCGAGGCGGTTGTGTGAGTTTTCCGCGAAATCCTTCCACCACAATGCGATGTGCGTCTGGTCGGGAGTGCGACTCATGCTCTGGAATCGGCCGAGCTCCTTTACCTCCTCGAAGGCTCGTGCATAGGCTGCGCTCAAGATCGCCGGCGGCGGCGGTACCCTGAACTGATCCGGCCGCTCCAACGCGAAGCCTCGGGCATTGGCCCAGCCCGCACCGAAAATAAATCCCTGTGGCGTACCGCTGTGCTCCTGGAATTCCGCGTACACACCCGGCGCCATGGGATGCCAGCGATACTCGGCCTCCCCATCCCAGCCATCGCCCTCGCGGCTGGCAAGGATTGCCTGGGCGGCAGCGCTACCCACTTGCGTACCGGATTGGAGGGGCTCAATGGCCGCCCCTGATCGCAGCCATTTGTCGCGTAGCTCTGTGAAGACCTCTTGCTGGTTGGGATACTGGTCTACCGCAACGACGAAAGCGGCCTGGTTGGCTGCAACGACGGAATTTGCTGCCGGAGTATCACCCTCGTAGGCATAGCACTCATACTTACCGTTGATGGCGCTCAACGCATCGTGCATGGCGATATGCATCATGGTGACGGTCCGCAGCCCTTTCAGCGTCATGAAGCCATCTTCGACCTCCGCAAGATTGAGGACAGTCTCATTCCATTCAATTGCGAGCGTCGCATCCTCTGCGAGCACGACGACGCTCGGCAAACACATTGCAATACAGGCCAGTCCGAGCCTGACTTGGGTGGCGATCATCGGTGAGTCTCCAGATTGTCATGGCAGGCGATTACCGTAGCCCCCGGGCAGTCCCTGGGCTACTCTTATTTCTGTAGTTGAGTGTCGGGGTCAAGTGAATGAATAAAAAAGAAACGAAATCATCAAGTTATGGCCAATACTGCCCACTGGCTCTAGCTTCTGAACTGCTATGCCGGCGATGGACGATCCTCGTTATCAGCCGGCTCCTCGACGGCTGCAGGACTTTCAATGAGATTCACCAGGGCATCCCGAAGATCTCTCCAAGCCTGCTCTCTGCCCGCCTGTCCGAACTCGAACGCGCGGGAATCCTCGTACGTCGCAAGCTGCGCAACGAGAATCGATACCGCTACGAGCCGACAGCGGCGGCTCGCGATCTGACGGACCTGATCGACAAGATGGCGATCTGGGGCCAACACTGGTCGCGCGACATGGTCATGGACGATCTTGACCCCGCGTTCCTCGCTTGGAGCATGTCACTGCGGATGAATACGGACGCCATGCCCAAGGGCCGAACCGTCGTTGCATTTGAGTTCTCGGGGACACCCACCGAGTTTCGACGATTCTGGCTCGTCAATAATGACGGCAAGGTCGACATGTGCCTGAAAGACCCAGGTTACGAGACCGACGTCATTGTCCGATCCGATATACGGTGCTTCGTGGAAGCATGGCGCGGTTTTCGTGATCTTCGGCAAGAGATTCGCACCGGAAAGATACGCCTCGCGGGTCCCCGGCAGCTGACGGCCTCGTTTCCCGATTGGTTGTTGCTGAGCGCTCTTGCACCCTATCGGCGCCGCGTAACGGGGCGTGAGAGCCGGCTTTATCCGCCCGCATAGGAGACACTATTGTCAGTGCAAGTCAAAACTACGACTTCCTGCTCATGCTGAGCGCGAACGCGCGCACCAGCAAGCCAAGCAGCAAGGCGACGACCGCGGCAACACCGGTATAGCTGAGCATCGTGTACTTGCGACGTTCCTGCCTTGACGCATCGAGGATCGACTCGAGGCCGGCGGATTCCAGACTGGCCAAGGGTTCCCCTGCCGTTGAGAAGCGCCGCACGAGATCGTTGTTCCAGTCGCTTACCCAGACCGCATCCCCCACCGCCAGGATCGAGATCGGATCAGCTTCTGGCGGCAGTTCGAGGCGCCGCTGGTAACGCCAGACGCTGTCGAAGACATAAATTCCGCCGTG
>JAOUNK010000019.1 GCA_029881015.1 Gammaproteobacteria bacterium
AGGCAGAGCGCGATGTCCTGCAGCAGCTGACCACGCGCCTGGCGGATATCGGCGTGGCCATTCATGGTGACGGGACGGTTGCCAGTCGCAACGAGCCGACACCGATGTCGATCTCCTCGCGCGCATCGAACCTGTACTACAACCTCGTCTACGCGCAGTCACCCGCGGGCGGGAACTACAAGGATTCTTACGCGGTGGCCGCGAAGGAGTTCGGCGCGGCTCTGCAGTCGTTGCGGGTTCTGGGCAACGACCTTGCCGCTCTGGAAGACGCACTTGAGGTCAAGGGTGCGCCCTGGACTCCGGGGCGTATTCCCGACTGGTCGGCCGAGTAAACCAGGCGACCAGTGATCGGCGGTTCGCCGCGCAGCGCTATTGCGCGGCGAGCCAGCTGTCCATGCGCTGCTCGAGCAAATCGAGCGGCAGCGCACCTGCGCCTAGCAGCTCGTCATGGAAGGCGCGAATGTCGAAGTTGTCGCCCAGTTGCACCTCCGCACGAGATCGTATCTGCAGGATCTTGAGCTGGCCGATTTTGTAAGCCAGTGCCTGGCCCGGCCACGCGATGTAGCGATCGATCTCGTTGACGATATCGTGCTCGGTCTTGGCCGCGTTGTCCCTGAAGAAGTCGATGGCCTGCTCGCGTGTCCAACCCTTGTAGTGCATGCCGGTATCGACGACGAGGCGCACCGCGCGCCACATGTCGTAGGTGAGCTGACCGAAGCGCGAGTAAGGATCCTGGTACAGGCCCATGTCATACCCGAGGCGTTCGCTGTACAGCCCCCAGCCCTCGACAAACGCCGTAAAGCCCATGAAACGGCGAAACATGGGGACGTCGCCGAGCTCCTGCTGCAGGGCGAGTTGCAGATGATGTCCGGGCACGGCTTCATGCACGCTGAGCACCTCGATCTCGTACCTGGGCCTCACTTCGGGCTTGTAGAGATTGACGAAGTAGTAGCCTGGACGACTGCCGTCGGCGGCAGGGCGGTTGTAGTAGGCGGTTGTCGTGTCGGGAGCGATCGAGTCCGGAATGGGCTTTACGCCATAGGGCATGCGGGGCAGCTTGCCGAACAGCTTGACGAGTTCCGGGTCCAGGCGCTTGCTGGTCGCGAGGTATTCCTTGTAGAGATCGTCGGGGTTATCGAAGTAGAACTGCGGGTCGGTTCGAAGATAGGTCAGAAACTCCTGGAAACTGCCCGCAAACTCGACCTCTTTGATGACCTGCGCCATCTCGTCCCGGATGCGCTTGACCTCGTCGAGCCCGATACGATGTATTTCGTCGGGTGAAAGCCGCGTGGTCGTGTACGAACGTGCCTGGTGCTCGTACCAGGCGCTGCCATTGGGCAGTGCGGACAGGCCGATGCTGTCGCGTGCGGCCGGCAGGTATTTCGAGTTGAAGTACCTGTCGAGCTTGCGGTAGGCGGGCACCACGGTCTTCTCGATAACCTCCGTAGCCTCGGCTCGCAGGCGCTCCCGGTCTGCCGGCGAAAACGACTCCGGCAACGCCGCGAAAGGTCGGAAGAAAGGGCTGTCGGCGGCAAATTCGACGACCTGGCCCGCCAGCTGGTCGGGCATGCGCTGCATAAGAACGGCAGGCGCCACGAGGCCTTTCTTGCGGCCCTGTTCCGCGAGCGCAATGGTCTCATCGACCAGGTCGTCGATCTTGCTCAGCCGCACGATCCAGTCGTCGTAGTCGGCGACGGAGTCAAACCGCAGGCGGCTGGCCAGGATGTCGAGGTTCTGGATGCCACCCTGGTGGTCGAACGGAACGAGGTGGGCATCGAACTGGTGCGCGTCGGCATCGTCCTGCAACTGGCGCCGGAACAGTTCGTAGTTGAGCTGGTCGTCGGCCGCCAACGCGTTGCGATCGATCGTATAGGCGCGGCGCAGAAACGCCTGGGTCTCCACATGCTGCTTCTCGATAGCCGCCAGGCTATTGTCACCCCATTCCCGGTTATAACGACGGTCGCCCATCATCGATGCCATTACCGGCGAGTTGGCGAGTGTCCATTCCCAATGTTCGTCCAGCAGGGCCTGGAAGTCCGATGTCGCGTCCGCGAGTGCGGCGCCCGCACCGGACAAAGACAACAACAGCAACGTGATCCTGACGAATTTCATGCCAACTCCCTGATTCTCATTGTCGGGCATTGTTACCGCCCGGCTCGCTGCTGGCAACCTGCCAGAGCATTGGCTATCATGGCGCACACTGATCTATAGCGTTCGCAGAAGAGACCCCGTTGGATCGGGGCGCCGAAGGCGCAACTCGCTCGGAAACGCTCAGGCAGAAGGACTGTGAGCGCTGATCAGCTCTGGAGAGCGGCCGTGAAGGCCCACCGAAGGGGAATGTGTCCGGACCTGCTGGCCGGTGACTGATCTCTCAGGTAACCAAGGACAGAGGGGCGGCAGGCTTGATGCCTGCCGCCCCTATTTTTTTGCTTTCTACATTGGACAGGTCCTATGGGTTCGAAAACGCCTTTCTACGACAAGCATGTCGAGTCCGGTGCTCGCATCGTCGATTTCGGTGGTTGGGACATGCCACTGCATTACGGTTCCCAAAAGGAAGAGCACCACGCGGTACGGCAGAACGCCGGCGTCTTCGACGTCTCGCATATGACGATCGTTGACCTTGCCGGGGAGCGCGTGCGCGCGTTCCTGCAATTCCTGCTTGCCAACGACGTTGCCAAGCTCAAGGACTATGGCAAAGCCCTGTACACCAGCATGCTCAACGAAGAGGGTGGTGTCATCGATGACCTGATCGTCTATTTCCTTGGCGAAACGGCCTATCGCCTGGTCGTCAACGCGGCAACGCGTGAGAAAGATCTTGCTTGGATTCGCAGGCAGGCCGAGGCTTTCGATGTCAGCGTTAGCGAGCGTCCCGAGCTCGCGATGGTCGCCGTACAGGGCCCGAGGGCCAGGGAACTTGCGGCACCTTGTATCGACGCCGAGTTCCGCGACGCGGCGCTGGCGCTGAAACCTTTCTTCGGGATGGAGGCCGGCGAGTGGTTCATCGCGCGAACCGGCTACACGGGTGAGGACGGCTGGGAGATCGTCATGCCCGCGGCCGACGCACACGGCGTCTGGGATCGCCTGGTTGCTGCCGGTGTGGCGCCGGCCGGCCTTGGCGCACGCGACACGCTGCGCCTGGAAGCGGCGATGAACCTCTACGGCTCGGACATGGACGAGACGATCTCGCCGCTCGAGGCCGGGCTGGAGTGGACCGTTGCCTGGGAGCCCGCGGATCGGGATTTCATCGGCCGCAGTGCAATCGAGGCCTTACGTAACTCTCCGGACAGACAACGCTTCGTCGGTCTGTTACTTGAAGATAAAGGTGTGCTCCGCAATCACCAGAAGGTCGTCGTGCAAGGCGTCGGTGAGGGCGAAATCACGAGCGGCGGATTCTCGCCGACCATCGGGCGTTCGATTGCGCTGGCGCGGGTACCCGCCGGAGATTACGACCGTGCCCAGGTCGAGGTCCGCGGCAAAATGCTGAACGTGCGGATTGTGAAGACGCCGTTCGTACGAAACGGGCAAGTGCGCATAGACGTGTAATGCCGGAACCAATCAAACCACTGGGAGCTAGAAATGAGTGAATTGCCGGGAGATCTCCTCTACACAAACGACCACGAATGGCTGCGTCGCGAGAGTGACGGCAGCGTGACTGTCGGAATCACCGACCATGCTGCGACGGCACTGGGTGACCTTGTCTATGTCGAACTGCCTGAAGTCGGGCAGGACGTGGATGCCGGCGGCGAGATGGCTGTCGTCGAATCGGTCAAGGCGGCTTCCGACGTGTATGCGCCTGTCGCAGGCAGCGTGGCGGCGGTTAACGACGACCTTTCGGACGATCCCGAGAAGATCAATGCCGATCCCTATGGCGACGGCTGGATCGTTCGCATGACACTCGCCGATGCCCTGGACGAGAGTGAGCTGATGACGCCGGACGAGTACCAGCAATTGCTCGACGAGCTCGACGACTGAGAAGAGACTAATGCCTTTCATTCCCCATACCGAGAAAGATACTCGCGAAATGCTCGACGCCATCGGCGTGCAGTCGACCGAAGACCTGTTCGACGAAATCCCGGCCGAGCTGCGAATCGATCATCTGCACGAGGTGCCGGAGGCGCTCAGCGAGATGCAAATCTCTCGCCTCATGCGCGATCGTGCCGCGATGGACGGATCGCCTGTGTGCTTTATCGGCGCCGGTGCATACGAGCACCACATTCCCGCTGCCGTCTGGGATATCGCGACGCGCGGTGAGTACTACAGTGCCTACACCCCCTACCAGGCTGAAGCGAGCCAGGGGACGCTGCAGACGATCTACGAATACCAGACGATGATCACGGAGCTCACCGGACTCGATGTCAGCAATGCGTCGCTGTACGACGGCGCATCCGGGCTGGCCGAGGCGGCGCTCATGTCGGTGCGTGCAAACCGTCGTGTGAAGACCGGCCTGATCCTGCTCGCGCCGGGCGTCAACCCGGTGTACGAACACGTCGCGGAGGCGATCGCCGGCAGCCAGGGCTTGACGTTCGAGTGGCTGCCTGTCGATACGACAACCGGCAATGTCGCGTTCGACCAGCTGCCCGAGGGGCGCAATCCTGTCGCCGTGGTGATGCAGCAGCCCACGTTTCCGGGCACGCTGGAAGATGTCGATCGCCTCACCGACTGGGCGCACGCCCAGGGTGCCTTCGCTATCGGTATCGCCAATCCCATGACGCTGGCCTTGCTGAAAGCGCCCGGCCACTGGGGTGAGCAGGGGGTGGACATCGCCTGCGGCGAAGGCCAGCCGCTCGGTGTGCCGCTGTCGTCGGGCGGACCGTATTTCGGGTACATGACCTGTAAGGAAAAACACGTCCGGCAGATGCCCGGCCGCATTGTGGGCCGTACGACGGACCTCGACGGCAACCCGGGCTTTGCCCTCACATTGCAGGCGCGTGAACAGCACATTCGCCGCTCGAAGGCGACATCGAACATCTGCACGAACCAGGGTCTCATGGTGACCGCGGCGACGATTTACATGTCATTGCTGGGCGTCGAGGGGATCGCCCAGGTTGGCCGCAAGTCGCATGAGAACACGACACGTCTCGTCGACGGGCTTTGCGCCATCGACGGCATCGAGCGGCTCTACGAGGGCCCGTATTTCCACGAGGTTGCGCTGCGCTTCGATCGACCGGTCGCGCCGATCCTCGAGGCGTTGGCCACGAAGAACATACTCGGGGGCTACGATCTCACCAAGGACGCAGGTACCGACGCCCTGTTGGTGTGTGCGACTGAAACCAAAACGGATGCGGACATCGACGCCTGTATCGCCGCGTTTGCCGAGGCCATGGGCTGATATGTCAGGGACCATCGTGGCCAAGATCCAGTATGAGAACGCGAGCTATCGCACTTACGGTGAGCTGCCGAGAATTGGCAGCCACGCGCCCGACGTATCGCTCGTCAATACGAAGCTGCAAAACGTTTCGCTGGCAAACTGGATGGGCAAACGCAAGATCATGAATATCTTCGTGAGTATCGACACGAAGGTGTGCGCGGAGTCGGTGATCAAATTCAACAAGTATGGGGGCGGCCGGAAAGATCTTGCCCTGTTGATGGTGTCCTACGATCTGCCGTTCGCACACAAGCGCTTTCAAAAGCAACACGAGCTGAACCACGTCGAGGGGCTGTCGGCCATTCGGCATGCGGGCTTCGGCGAGAACTACGGTGTGCAGATCATGGATGGCCCGCTGGCCGGCATGTTCTCGCCCGCCGTTGTGGTGCTGGATGAGAATAATACGGTCGTACATCGCGAACACATAGAAGACATTACCGTGGAGCCGGACTATAGCGCCGCCTTCCGCGCGCTGGGAATTGATATCAATGAGTGAACTGATTTTTGAGAAATCGCGCGGTGGTCGCCGGGCATTCGCACAAGCTCCGGTCGAGGCCGGGTCCCTGCAGATCCCCGGGAAATTCCTGCGCGACGACAGGCCGCGGTTGCCGGAGGCGTCTGAACTGCAAACGGTCCGCCATTACACGCGCTTGTCGCAGAAGAATTTCTCGATCGATACCCAGTTTTATCCACTGGGATCGTGCACGATGAAATACAACCCGCGAGCCTGCAATGCGCTGGCGCTGCTGCCGGAATTTGCGGGCCGGCATCCGCTCGGGCCGGTCAGCCATGGCCAGGGATTCCTGACGTGCATGTACGAACTGCAGGAAATGCTCAAAGACGTAACCGGCATGCAAGGCGTATCGCTGACGCCAATGGCCGGCGCGCAGGGCGAGCTGGCGGGCGTCGCGATGATCAAGGCATATCACGTTGCCAACGGTCATCTCGAGCGCAACGAGATCATCGTGCCCGATGCGGCGCACGGCACCAATCCGGCGACCGCGACAATGTGCGGCTGTATCGTCAAGGAAATTCCGACAAGGTCGGATGGCGACGTCGACATGGACGCACTCAAGGCCGCGCTGGGTCCCAACACTGCGGGCATCATGCTGACGAATCCGTCGACGCTGGGTGTGTTCGAGCGTCACATCAAGGACATCGCCGATATGGTTCACGATGCCGGCGGCCTGTTGTATTACGATGGCGCGAACCTGAACGCGATTCTCGGCAAGGTTCGTCCAGGCGACATGGATTTCGACGTGATCCACATGAACCTGCACAAGACCTTCTCAACCCCGCATGGTGGTGGCGGCCCGGGATCGGGCGCGGTTGGCGTAAACAAACGCCTGCTGCCGTTCCTGCCGATCCCCGTGGTGACCCGGCGTGAGAAGGATGGCGAGACGTTCTTCGACTGGGCTGCCGAAGACGATATTCCGCAGAGCATCGGTCGGCTGTCCGGCTTCATGGGCAACTCCGGCGTATTGCTGCGAGCCTACGTTTATATGCGCATGCTCGGCAGGGATGGCATGGAGCGCGTCGCCGAATTTGCGACCCTCAATGCCAACTACCTGATGGTCAGGCTGCGCGATGCGGGTTTCGAACTGGCATTCCCGGACAGGCGTGCGAGTCACGAATTCATAGTGACCCTCAAGCACGAGGCCAAGGACTATCACCTGACGGCCATGGACGTCGCCAAAGCACTGCTCGACAAGAACTATCATGCGCCCACCACGTACTTCCCCTTGCTCGTGCCCGAGTGCCTCCTCATTGAGCCGACGGAGACCGAGAGCAAGGAGACGCTGGATAATTTCGTGGCCGCGATGATCGACATCGTGCGTAGCGCGAAGGAAGACGGCGTGCAGTACAAGGAGGCGCCCTACAAGATGCCGGTACGACGCCTCGATGACGTCAAGGCGGCACGAGAGCTCAATCTGCGTTACAACCCAGCCCAGTAGACAGCCAGGTTCCATAGACCGGTGTGACCTGTGCGGTCGCCTTAACGCCCTGATTCTGCTGAAATACGCAAATAGGGTACCGGACACCCTATTTCCAGGGACCTTGTTCGCACAAGCGTGTCTAAAGATCAGGAAATAAGGTGTCCGGTACCTGATTTAATAGGGTGTCCGGTACCCTAATTCCCGCAGCAATCAGGAACACTATGACTCACGGCAGGATTCTTGCGGCAGTCGCCGCCATGATGCTCTTTGTCCCGGCGACGGCCGCCGAAAACACGGCCTGGACCGAGACACTCGAGCGCATTTCTTCAGGCGTTGTCTCGATACGGGTGGATAGCACCCGTGCATTCGATACGGAATGGAATACGTCGAGCCAGGCGACCGGGTTTGTCGTCGATGCCGAGCTCGGCCTGATCCTGACCAATCGTCATGTTGTGACACCCGGTCCGGTCATTGCCGAGGCCGTATTTCGCAACAACGAGGAGGTGCGACTGACACCGGTCTATCGCGATCCCGTGCATGACTTCGGCTTCTTCCGTTACGACCCCGCGGAGCTCAAGTACATTGAGCCCGTCGAATTGCCGTTGGTTCCGGATGGTGCCGGTATCGGTAAGGAGATACGCGTCATCGGCAACGATGCCGGAGAACAGCTCTCCATCCTGGCAGGCACGATCGCTCGTCTCGATCGCAAGGCCCCGGACTACGGCCGCGGCAAGTACAACGATTTCAATACGTTCTACCTCCAGGCGGCATCAGGTACGTCGGGCGGCTCGTCCGGATCACCGGTCGTGAATATCGAGGGCGAAGTCGTCGCACTCAATGCCGGTGCCAACAGCTCCGCGGCCAGCAGCTTCTTCCTGCCGCTGGACCGCATCGAACGGGCATTGCGAGAGTTGCAGAAGGGAACGATCGTCCCGCGCGGCACTCTGCAGACGACGTTTCGCAGCGAGCCCTACGACGAACTTCGTCGACTCGGGCTGACCGAAGAGTCGGAACGCATCGCGCGCAACGCTGCGCCGCGGCAGACCAGCATGCTGACGGTCGAGCAGGTCATTCCCGGGTCCGCGGCAGCGGAGGTTCTGGCCCCCGGCGACATCCTGCTGCGCGTGAACGGCAAGCTTGTAACCCAGTTCGTGCCGCTCGAGGCGCTGCTCGACTCGCATGTCGGGCAGGAGATCGATATCCGGCTCGAGCGTGGTGGTCGCCGCATTGACGCGAAGGTCAGGGTCGACGACCTGCATGCCATCACGCCCGATGAGTACCTGGAATTCGGCGACGCGATAGTGAATCGACTGTCTTACCAGCAGGCTCGCCACTACAACAGGGCTGCCCAAGGTGTGTACGTCGCGAATCCTGGCTACGTGCTATCACGAGCGGCAGTTCCGCGCGGTGCTGTGATCATTGAGGTAGCCGGGCAGCCCGTCAACAGCCTCGACGATTTCGAAACGGCGCTCGGCGAACTGGCGGACGGTGAGCGAGCGCTCGTGCGCTACGTCAACATGGAGAATCCGCAGAACTCCGTGGTGCGTCTCCTTGAGATGGACCGCGTCTGGTTTCCTGCGCGACGCTGCGTGCGCGACGACGAGCTCGGCGTCTGGCCGTGCCGTGATCTTGCACCGGGTCCCGACCCGGAACCGCAGAAAGTGAGCAGTACCCGGCTGACGAACTACAAAGACAAGATCGTAAACTCCATAGCGCATTCGCTGGTCGTCGTGACGTTCGACCTGCCGTACACGCTTTCCGGCGTTGCTGAACGTCACTACTACGGTACCGGCCTGATCGTCGACAAGGAGCGAGGCTATGTGCTCGTCGACCGCAATACCGTGCCGATAGCGATCGGCGACGTCACGATCACCTTCGCCGGCTCGCTCGAGGTGAAAGGCAAGGTCGAGCAACTTCATCCATTGCACAACTATGCGATCGTCTCCTACGATCCGAAGATCATCGGCACGACACCTGTACGCGAAGCCAGGTTCAATACCAAGACGCTGAGACCCGGCGACGACGTCTGGGTGGTGGGCATCAAGGGTGATCACCAACTTGTACACCAGCAGAGCACGGTGTCATCGGTCGACCCGCTCATTCTGCCGCTCTCCCGCACGCTGCGTTTTCGCGATTCAAATATCGAGGGTATCGCGCTGGTCAATGCGCCCAATGAGGTCGACGGCGTCCTGATCAATGAGAAAGGCGAGGTCCTTGCAACCTGGTCGAGTTTCGCCATCCAGTCGGGGGGCGAGTCCGGGCAATTCAACCGTGGCGTCGGGTCCGAGGTGGCCAAGCAGTTCGTAGAGACGGTACGAGAGGGCAGGCCGTTCTACTCGCTCGAAGCCGAGTTTGTCTACGCGCCGCTCTTCGCCGCTCGCAAAATGGGGGTGGACGAGAAATGGGTTGCGCGGCTCGAGGAGAACAACCCGGTGCGCCGGCGTGCCCTCAGCATCACGCGTCTCGTCTCCGGTACCGCCGCGGCGGAGTTGCTCAAGAACGGTGACATAGTGCTGGCCATCGACGGCGATGTCGTAACATCGTTCCGCGAGCTTGAGCTCGCAGTGCAAAAGCCGGAAGTCCTGGTAACGGTGTGGCGCAACGGCGAAGCCCTGGAACTACCCGTGCGCACGGCCGCGCTGGACGGGAAGGGCATCGATCACGCGATTTCCTGGGCGGGTGCGCTGATCCAGGATCCACACAGAGCCATGGCTGCGCAGAGGGGTGTCTCGACCGACGGCGTCTACGTCGCTTATTTCGGCTACGGATCGCCGGCAACCCGTTACGGGCTCTGGGCGGGCCGCCGGGTGGTCGAAGTCAATGACATACCAACCCCTGACCTGCAGGCTTTCATCGATGCGGTAAAGGACATTGGCCACCGTGAGTCGGTGCGCTTGAAGACGATGACGTGGAATGAAACGGCCGAGGTGATTACACTCAAACTGGACAACCAGTACTGGCCGGGCTACGAACTCCGGCGTACCCCAGAGGGCTGGAGGCGAACAGACCTTGGCACGTAGGCGCGTCAACCGATTTGTCACAGCGTTGCTGCTCGCGGCGCTGCTGTCTTGCGGTGCCGCGTCCGCGCAGACCCTGTACAAATATCGCGGCGAGAATGGCGAATGGCTCTTCTCCGACCGTCCGCCTGCCGATGGCCAGCAGGCAGAGACCCGTTCCATTGCGACGCGCGTCGAGCGTGGCGGGCTGACGGTTGCAAGCGCGTTCAATGGCACCAGCGTCAGGTTGACCGCCAACAACCGCTTTTTCGCGCCTATGGAAGTCGTCATCGAGTTCCAGACCATCACGGGTGCCGCGTATCCGCCCTCGGGACAGGAGCTTAGCTGGCTTGTTCCAGAACGCAGCGCACTTGTTCTGCTTGAGCTGGCCACTCTCGACGCACCGATAGCGCCGACAGTTCGATATCGATTCGCATATCTGCCCGGTGATCCGAATGCACGACCTGCCAGTGGCGTTACCTATCGCGCGCCGTTTGCCGCCGGAGCCAGTTACCCGATCACGCAGACGTATCCGGATTCCCTGACACACCGGACCCGCGACAGCATGTACGCGGTGGATATCGCGATGCCGGTAGGGACGGACATCATGGCGGCACGCGACGGCGTTGTATTCGAGGTAGCGAGCAAGAATTTCAAGGGTGGGCCCGATGCCGACGAGTACGCCGACCTGGCCAATCTCGTTCGTATCCTGCACGACGACGGCACCTATGCCGTTTACGCGCATCTCAACTGGAACACGATTCGTGTGCGGCCGGGCGAGCGCGTGCGCGCGGGGCAGTACATCGCCGACTCCGGCAACACCGGATTCTCAACCGGTCCGCACCTGCATTTTGCCGTGCAGCGGAACATGGGCCAGCGCGTCGATTCGTTACCCTTTGCCTTTCGCGGAGCGAACGCGGAACGTGTCGTGCCGGTCACCGGCCAGTCGTTGGCCGCGTACCCCTGACGACTAACCGTTCTCGGCCATCTGGCCGGCAAGGGCTTCCCAGGAGGTCACCGGCATTTCGCAATGGGTACCCAGGCAGCGGTAGGCGACTGTTTCACCCTCGACAGATTTGCGATCGTCAAGCGCACCAGGCAGGTCCGCGGCATCGTCCGGGATAGCGAAAACGAGCCGGCGCGGCGCGTAGAGCTTGGCCGCGGAGTCGCGCCAGCGCCCGATTTCATCCGCGGCCCCGCGAATGACAACGATCTCCGGGTGCTCGAGGTACTCCTCCAGCGCGTTGAGGAGGCTGACGTGCCCGTGCGGGTATTCATCCATCGCCCGCCAGGCGGCGCGCAGCGTCTTCTCGGCGGCAGCCAGGTAGCGTGTGTCCCCGAGCAGGAACCCGAGGCGTTGCAGCGCAAATGCCGTGACACCGTTGCCCGAAGGCACGGCTTCGTCGGCCAGCGGCTTGGAGCGGTGAATCAGTCGCTCGCTGTCGTTGGCCGTAAACCAGAAGCCCCCGCGATCCGGGTCTTCGAAATGCTCGAGCAACAACTCGGCAAGCTGTTGCGCAAACGCGAGGTGCTCGGTGTCCCAACGAGCCTGGAGCAGCTCCAGCAGCGCCTCGAGCAGGAACGCGTGATCGTCGAGGTAGGCCGCGAAGCGCGTTTCGCCGTCCTTGTAGCCGGCATAGAGGCGCCCGTTTTTCACGAGGTGTTGCCGCAGGAAATCGACGGCGTCGGCCGCGGCATCGACGAGATCCGGTCGGTCGAGCGCGCGGCCCGCGATCGCGAGACCGCGAATCGCCAGAGCGTTCCACGACGTGAGCTGTTTTTCGTCGCGGCCGGGTGCAACGCGGGTAACGCGTTGTGCGAGCAGAGTCTGTTTCGCGCGTGCGATGACTTTCGCCTCATCATCGGTCACCTGCTGGCGCACGGTCAGGTGCCACCTGCCCTCGAAGTTCGCGTCCTGGTCCAGGCCGAAGCGCCGCGCAAAGACGTCGTAGTCGTCACCCAGCAGTGCCTGCGCCTCCGTGGGCTCCCAAAGGTAGTACAACCCTTCGTGCCCTTCGGAGTCGGCGTCGCGGGTCGCATAGAAGCCACCGTTGTCGTCGCGCATGTCGGCGAGCATCCAGTCCGCCGTCGCATTCGCCGCTGCCGAGAATAGTGCCTCGCCGGTCGCGAGGGCAGCTTGAGAATAGATCGCCAGCAACGGGCCGTTGTCGTACAGCATCTTCTCGAAATGCGGGATCTGCCAGTGGCGGTCGACCGAGTAACGGTAGAAGCCGCCGCCGACATGGTCGAACAGCCCCCCCTCGGCCATGCGGGCAAGCGTCAGTGCGGCCATGAACAGGGCCTCGACATCGGGTTCGGTCGCCGACGCCGTGCTCCGCCAGTGGCGTAACAGGCGCTCGATCGTGGTCGGGTGCGGAAACTTGGGCGCCGCGCCAAAGCCGCCGAATTCCCTGTCGAAAGACTGCTCGAGCGCCTCGCGCACCTTGGCCAGCGGCTTATCGTCAAGCACTTCGCCGGCCTCGGCCGGCGCCGGTTCGAGGCGACCGAAAACATCGACGATGCCCGCGCTTTGTTTGCGCACGTCATCACGGTGCTCGGCATAGTAGGTGGCTATCTTCTGCAACAGGTCCCCAAAAGCCGGCATGCCGTAGCGCGCCTCATTGGGGAAGTAGGTGCCACCGAAAAACGGCCGCTGGTCGTCCCCGTCCAGGAACATGGTAAGGGGCCAGCCGCCGCCACGCTGCGTGATGAGCTGGTGCGCCGTCTGGTAGATCTTGTCGACGTCCGGGCGCTCCTCGCGATCCACCTTCACGTTTACGAACATCTCGTTCATGAGCGCGGCGATGGTGTCGTCCTCAAACGACTCGTGCGCCATCACGTGGCACCAGTGACAGGCGGAATAGCCGATCGACAGCAGAATGGGCTTGCCGCTCTCCCGGGCGAGGGCAAAGGCTTCGTCGCCCCACGGGTACCAGTCAACCGGGTTATCGGCATGCTGCTGCAGGTAGGGGCTGGTTTCTTTGGCGAGGCGATTTGGCATGGATTGCTCTATCATACCGATCTTTGAGAATTGCCGAGCGGGCTTGCATGCTGACATACCCTGAAATCGACCCGATCATCTTCTCGATAGGCGTTATCAAGATCCGCTGGTACGGCCTGATGTACGTCATCGGCTTCCTCCTGGCCTGGTGGCTGGCGAGGCGCCGCTGCAAGCGGGCGGACTCACCGGTCAATGCCGAACAGGTCGACGACCTCATGTTTTACGGGATGCTGGGCGTCATCCTGGGCGGGCGTATTGGCTATGCCTTGTTTTACGGCACCGAGCAGCTTCTCTCCGATCCGTTCTACCTCTTCAAGATCACCGAAGGGGGCATGTCGTTCCACGGTGGTCTCGCCGGCGTTCTGATTGCCATGTGGCTGCACGGCCGCAAGCTCGGCCATACCCTGTGGCGCATGACCGACTTCGTCGCCCCGCTCGTACCGCTCGGCCTCGGCTTCGGGCGCATCGGCAATTTCATCAATGGCGAGCTCTGGGGCAAGCCAACGGATGTGCCGTGGGCATTCAACTACCGCGGTGAGGTGTTGCATCCCTCGATGCTTTACGAGGCGCTCCTCGAAGGCTTCGTGCTCTTCGCGATCCTCTGGTGGTACACGGCCAGGCCGCGCCCCTACATGGCGCCCACGGGCCTGTTTCTGTTCCTCTACGGGGCGTTCCGCTTCTATATCGAGTTCTATCGCGTGCCCGATGCACACCTTGGCTACCTGGCGCTCGACTGGGTAACGATGGGCCAGATCCTGACCGCGCCGATGATCGTGGCTGGCGCTATCATGCTAATGATGGCGCAGCGTTCAAGTGGGGAGGTCAAGGCTTAAGATGCAGCAGTACCTGGACATGATGCGGCTGGTGCGGGATACGGGCACGCGCAAGGAAGACCGCACGGGAACCGGCACGCTCAGTGTCTTCGGCCACCAGATGCGTTTCGACCTCTCAAAAGGATTTCCGCTCGTCACGACCAAGAAGCTGCACCTGCGCTCCATCATCCACGAGCTGCTCTGGTTCCTGTCCGGCGACAGCAATATCCGTTACCTCAAGGAAAACGGCGTGTCGATCTGGGACGAGTGGGCGGACGAGAATGGCGACCTCGGCCCGGTCTACGGCGTGCAGTGGCGTAGCTGGCCGACACCGGATGGCCGCAAGATCGACCAGGTGGCGCAGATCATGCATCAGTTGAAAGAAACGCCGGATTCGCGGCGCATCATGCTCTCGGCCTGGAACGTGGCGGAAATTGAAAACATGGCCTTACCGCCGTGCCACTGCCTGTTCCAGTTCTACGTCGCCGAGGGCAAGTTGTCCTGCCAGCTTTACCAGCGCAGCTGCGACATCTTCCTCGGGGTGCCGTTCAATATCGCGTCGTACGCGCTCCTGACGCACATGCTCGCCCAGCAGGCCGACCTGGGCGTCGGAGACTTTGTCTGGACCGGCGGTGACTGCCACCTGTACCTGAACCACCTCGAACAGGCGGACGAGCAGCTCGCGCGCGACCCGCTACCGCTGCCGACGCTGGCCATCAAGCGACGCCCGCCCAGTATTTTTGACTATACGTTTGAGGACTTCGAAATCCTCAACTACGAAGCGCATCCTCACATCAAGGCGGCAGTTGCCGTCTGAGCCATGCCCGAGATCAGCATTATCGTCGCTGTGTCGACGAACAACGTCATCGGCGCCAAGGGCGATCTGCCCTGGCGTCTTGCCGACGACCTGAAGCACTTCAAGTCGGTAACGATGGGCAAGCCGATCGTCATGGGGCGCAAGACGTGGGACTCGATCGGGCGGCCGTTGCCGGGAAGGCAGAACATCGTCGTTACGCGGCAGCCGGCATTCGTGGCGGAAGGGTGCGACGTGGTCGCGTCCGTCGAGGCGGCCATCGCCACGGCGGGGAATGTCGATGAGTTGATGGTGATTGGCGGCAGCCAGATTTACGAGCTGGCTCTGCCGTTGGCAGACCGTCTCTACCTGACGCGTGTGCACGCGGACGTGGCGGGCGATGCGCACTTTCCTGCCGTGGATGAAACCGAGTGGCAACTCGTCGGCACTGAGACGCATACGGCGGACGAGCGCAATGATTTCGCTTTTTCGTTTATGACCTATGAGCGGAAGATGGCTACGAAAAATGAGTCGCAATACTGTTGAAAAGGAAATGCCCAGGCTGTTTGCATAAATCAGTACCGGTATCCGGGCTGATCCTCTCGGACGTGCTGTGTCCCAGGTGTGGTCGGTTGGTCGGCGTCCAGTGGATATTCAAGGCAGTCTTCTTCGTCCTTGTTCTCGTGGCGACCCTGGTTGTGGGTCTCGTAGTGCTGGTCGATCAAGGGCTGTATGCCGCGCTTCTCATGATCTCACTGCCAATCGGTGCGATTGGATTTATCAAAGCGCGCTATTGCCCTCTCGTGGTCAGAAAGCAGGAATCCGGCACCGAAGGAACATCGACCTAGGCTACGCCGTTCTCCACGCGTATTGGCGCACGGACCAAAGCAGTGTCGCCAGGAGTCGAATAATTTCGTCGTTGCCCATGCGAATGGAATGACAAGAGGTCCCCCTGTCGGCCCGTGACCGGTCTTAGAAATCGTAGCGTAATCCGAGCTGGAGCGAGCGCCCGGGCAACGGCACGAGGTCTTTCAGCGGCGAGGTGTGCTGGCGAGCATCCTCATCGGTCAGGTTGGTACCGCGCAGGAACATGAAGACGTTCGGTTGCTCAAACGCGTACGACAACTCCGCACTCACGAGAGAGTACGCATCCGTGGGCAGCTCGTTGGTCGCGGTCTTGTCCTGCTCGGCAACGAACATCACATCGGCAGCAGCCTCGAACTGGTCTCTTGTGTAGTGCAGCCCGACGCCATAGCGCTGCGGCGTGATTCGCGGAAGGTTGCTACCGGTATTGGTGTCCTCACCGCGGACGTAGTCCGTGAACAGGCGCGTGTGCAAGTGCCCCTCGGGCAATTCCAGCAACTCGATGCGCGCCTCTGCTTCGAACCCGTACAGCCTCGCATCCGTCTGCGTGTACTCGAACACCTGGAGATTGTCTTCCACGAGCGCCGTCGGCGCGAGCAGAATATAGTCGTTAATGTCATTCAGGAAGGCGGTCACGGTCCATTCTATGCGTGAGCTGCTGCCCCTAAGCGTCAAATCGACGTTTGCCGACGTTTCCTTGTCGAGAATGCCGGATCCCTGGATCACGGAACCACGCTCGACTCGTTGCACGGCAACGTGGGCACCGTCGGCATAGAGTTCCGTGGCATTCGGATGCCGCTCGGCCAGAGCATAGTTGAGTGCCACGCTATGGTCGTCGCCGATGGTTCGTATGAGACCAATGGATGCGCCGAATGCCCTGTCGTCGTACCTCGGCAGGTTTGGTGCTTCGATAGTCTGGCTCTCCAGTCGCGCACTGCCCTGAACTGACCAGCGGTCACCCGGTTTCCATTCCTCGAAGATGAACAGACTTGTCTGCTGCGTCGTGGAGGGTGGTACGTATGCCTCGTCGCCGATCGCCTCGAAGTCGACGTCCTTGTGCTGTACACCGAAAGCACCTTCTACAGCCCCGATCGCCCGGTGCTTGAACTCGGCCCTCGCATCAGTACCCTCCGAATTGAAACGGGTGCCGATCTCGTCGCCTTCAAGCTCGACGTGTTCGTAGTCGTTGCGTGCGATCTTCACCTTCAGCTCGCCAAGCTCGGCGAACTCGTAGGCGCCCTCGAGATCGAAGCGGCCCTGGTCGAGATCGACGCGAACCGGCGCTTCCTCTTCGGCTCCGCCGCCTGCTTCCTCATGGTGGTGCCCGGGTATGCCGTACAGGTTGTCGTACGTGCTCACCGACAGGCCAAGGTAGCCGTTCGTGCCGGTCAAGGTAATTGCGGCGGCACCGCCTTGAGCCTCGCTGGACGTGTTCTCGACGACGCCGTAGGCCTCTCCTGCCTCCCCTTCGCCGGCTGCCTCCTCCAGTGCGCGCAAACGGGCCGACTCAGCGAAACCGGGTATCCCGACGTCGTCGGTATCGCGCCGGAAGAAGTCCAGGTGAAAGGCAACCGCACTCGTGCCAAACGCGACTTCGCCAGCGCCCTCCCGCTTGCCGATCGCGGAATCGGAACCCACTGTGAGGCGCCCGCTGAAAGGCTCATCGAGCCCGCCCTCCAAAACGCGGTTGTCCACAACGTTGACGAGCCCGCCCGCGGCACCGCTGCCGTACAGAAGCGTTGCCGGCCCGCGAACAATTTCGACACGTTCAGCGAGAATGCTGTCAACGCCCCCGGCATGGTCTTCACTCAACGCAGAGGCATCCATCGCATCGAGGCCGTTGGACAATACCCGAATTCTCTCGCCGTACTGGCCGCGGATGACCGGGCGCGAGGCGACCGGACCGAAGTAGGTCGAACTGACGCCGAGCTCACGCGACAGGGTCTCGCCGATGCTCGCCGCCTGCCGTTTCATCAATTCGTCCCCGCCGATCACCGCGGTAGGCTGTGCGAGCTCTTTGACCGTGCGCTCGAGTGGCACGCCTTCAACGACGATTTCATCGATCGCATGATGGTCGTACTGGTCGTCACCGTCCTGAGCGATGGTTATTCCCGCATGACCGCCCAGGGTCACTGCCAGGGACACGACGGCCACCGGGTGCCGCGTCAAGATGTTGCTGAGATTCACTGAATCCTCCAATCATGTTCCGTTTCAATAAGCGGCAGGCCGCCGCGAACAGGTCGAACAGATCAGGAGTTTGGTGAAGCCCGGGATTCGTAAGGAGCGGAGGTCGGTGCCGCCTCGAACGGGCGCGCCGTCGTGCTGGCCGCAACGTGCAGCCCGATCGGGAACGTGCCCGGCAGCGCGTCCGGAATGAGGGCATTGTCGAGTTGGTTGTACGTGGCGCAGACCTGGCAAACGCTGAAGCCATGGTCGGCAGTGTGCTCGAACTGGTGGCTCGCGATCGAGACCTGCATCAGGGCAAGCGCAAGTATTCCGAGGAGCGCAGGCGCGCGCCGCCGGAACTTCCGATTGCAGATTGCTGATGAGGTCTCTAGCATGGCTCGAATATACGGCCTGTCCGGGTGTGATTACAACAGGTCAGACCCGCGCCGGTCGATAAGTTCCGCGCTTCGCGATAGTGGCCGTCTCGATGACAAGAAATCTGAAAACCACTCTGGTCGCCACCCTGGCTTCGGTTTGCCTTGCCTCGTGCAATTCTTCACCGCGGGACGCTCGATCGCTGCGGGAAACGGGCAGTACTCACTACGGTATAACCGCGACCGCCGAGATACTGCTCACGAGCGAAGCCGGAGACAAGGTCGCGACGACGGACAACGTGTCTTTTCGCGACGGTGCCGGGAGCGGGACAGGAATCGTCATCCAACCAGACGTGGTTAAGCAGACCATACTCGGTATCGGGTCGTCCTTTACCGAGTCCTCGGCTTTCGTTCTTGCCCATCTTGATGCCGCGCGGCGGTCTGAGGTGATGGAGAAGATCTACGGCGA
>JAOUNK010000257.1 GCA_029881015.1 Gammaproteobacteria bacterium
CCGTGTTCAACGGCGTCGTTGAAACCTGGAGCACATGTGTACCGTCCGGAACGGGTATTTCCTCCGCCAGCAGTTCGGTCTTCGGCCAGCCGGTATGCACCTCGCCCGCAGCGCTGAAGTCCCACCTGCCCCACTGCCAGCTTACACCGGCCTTGACGGCATGCGACTGGTCCCAGCTGCGCAGTACACGGCTGTCCGCCAGCGTATCGCGTACCTCGGACCAACTGTAGCCAAGCCACCACAACAGTTGCTCGCCGGAGTCACCGTTGGTTACACGCAGTTCAGCGCCATGCGCCTCGGCCGACACCGGGTCAATTCGATACCGGTCGAACTGGATCTCCGGTAACAATGTCAGGGTGTTGAACGCGTTCTCGAAACGCGGTCGCAGCGCGCGAAAGCTCTTGCGATAGTACGACACGTCAACCTGGAACTTCGCGCCGAAGCGGCGCTTGAAATTCGCCACAACATGTTCGGCGCGTTGTGCGGCATAGAACCTGTCGAGTCCGTCACTTGCCTGCAGTTCGTTGATTTCCTGTGCTTGCGAGAACTGTCCCCAGCCGATGCGAATCTCGGTCTCGTCATTCGGTAAATACAACAGGCTTAAACGGGGGCTCGACTGCTCGTCGTCACGCGCCGTCGTATAACTCTGGGCATCCCAGCGCATGCCCGCATCGATTGCCAGCGTTGGTATCGGCCGCCAGCGATATTCCACCCAGACTGCGTACTGAGCACCCTTGGGTGTGGCCTCGATATTGCGAACGTCCACCGGCTGATTGCCGAGGATGCTGTCGAACGGCGCGGTTACCGCCTTGGTGGACATGAATGCGTAGCGCGCATCCTGGTGCTTGGCGTCGATGCCGAAACTCAACATCCATTTCTCGCTCGGTGCATAAACCCAGTCCTGCTTGAGCCCGGCCGAGTCGAATTCCCGTGTGTCATCAATGGTGCCGGCGACGATGCCCGGGAGCTCCAGCGTGCCGGTGCGCCGATTGGAGATGTTGCTGAAGGACAGCACGGTAGTGCTTCGCAGGACATCGCTCCAGTCGGCGTCCCATCGGAGCCAAAACACAGTGTTCTCGTAGCTGGCGTTCGCAAACTCACCGCGGTCTTCGTCATTAAGCGTCAGTTTGTCGTGTGATTTGAGGACGTTAGCGCTTACTCGAAGCCGCCGATTGAACGCCCACCCGATGTGCCCGATGTAGTCCTGGTAGTCCGGACTGCCGATGCTCGGATCGATCACGTCGGCGATGAGGTCGAGGTTGCCGCGGCGAGCGGCGAACAGCCAGTCGCCCTTGTCGCCGCCGCCGAAGGTGCCGAGGGACAATGCGGAAGTGTTGAAGAAGCTGAGCGACAATTCAGTCTCGACATCCTTTTGCGGAGTTCGCAAGCTGATGTCCATTACACCGCTCATACGATCGCCGTAGCGCGCAGGGTATGCGCCCGTAAAAAAGTCGATGCCGTCGATGGCGTTCGAGTTGACGATGGTGGCGACGGACTGAAAGTCCTTCAGGTGAAAGGGCTCGTAGAGCCGCAGGCCGTCCAACAGGAACAACACCTCGTTAACCTCGCCGCCGCGGATGTGATTGCGGCTCGAGATGCCCCCACCCGACGTGCCCGGAAGCCTGCCCGTTATGCGCACGGCCTCCTCCGCGGCAGCCGGCACGCGACTCGCCAACTCCCTGTCGAGGTAGGTCTGCGTTCCCGACTGCATGTATTGCAGTCTGTGCAGGCTCGATGTGACCACGATCTCCGGGAGCGGCACCTCCACGGCCCGGATTGCGGGTTTGGCGACAGGCGGCGGTGTCGTTACGCGCACCAGCCATGTTCCCACCGGGCCTTTGCTGAGTATGAGGTCGTGAGCACCAAGGACCTCGGCAAGCCCGGCGAGCGGGTCGGTCAGGTCGGGTTCCGAGAGGATCAACAGGTCGTCGGCAACGACATCGCTGCTGTAGATTAGCGGATAGCCCTGCCGGACGAGCTCATCGAGCAGCTCGACGACGGCACGTCCCTGCCAGTCGGATGACGCGAAGGCGACGATTGGCAGGCACGCGAGTATCGAAACCCACCAGCGACGAGGACCCGGATTCATTCCGGAATACTAGGGCAAAGCCTGCCGATCGCCAATGCGTGAAATCAGGTAGCCTACGGCCGGATTGACTGTGCCAGGACGACCTTGTCCAGTTCGATGCGGTAATTCAGCGTCGTCGTGGACAAAATGGCCTCGAGAGCCTCGTCGGGTGTCATGCCGCTAATCGAGCCGTGGACATCGGTGCGCATGGCAAACATCCGCGATTCATCGGACTCGAAACGCAGTTGCCGTCCCGTTTCCCGCGTCGCCCAGTTCAGGAAGTCGAGCAATGACTTGTTGGTCATGTCGAACTCGGGCGTCAGGCCCACGATCCAGTCCCAGTACTCATCATGAGTATCGAGTTCGGACACGGACGCGCCCTGCCCTTGCACGTAGGTCAGGCGCTCTCCCATTTTCGCGGTCACGGCAGTGGCATCGTGCGTCAGCTCGACGCGCCCTTCACGCACGGCAACGTCCAGTTCGCCATCACTTGCGGCAACTGCGAACTGGGTTCCAATATCGCGAACCACGCCGTAAGGCGTATCGATGACGAGACCGCCGTTGCGGTAAATGAACTGCCCGCTGTCCGCGTAGATACGCCCACTCAGCAGCGTAAAGCGGTCCGGGCCATCGACCTGCAGGCGCGTATTCTCATCGATCCTGAGCGTGGCATTGCGTGCCAGCAGCAGGCTAAGGCCTTCCTCGCTGTCGGTCTCGAGAACGTCGCCGGGGTATACCGCGGCACCCTCTTCGTAACCCGCTTTCGACATTGCTGGCGCAACGACGCCCGCCACCGTCGCGACCGAAACCGGAGCAGGCGATTCCGGCTGTGACAGGAACAGGAACGCAAGCACCGTCGATGCGGCAACACCGGCCGGCAACAGCCAGCGGCGGAGTCGCGCCAGCCTCCAGCTCCTGCGTACCTCGTTGTACACCCTGTCGGCCTCGGGTGCCTTGGTGCTGGCTTGCCACTCCTGTTGCACCCGGTGGTAGACACGGGACTCGATGGCAAGCGGAATCTCCGGCCGCTCGCCTGCCAATCGCAATAGACTGGCGAGCGTTTGCTCGTCGTCAGCGTCGTCGATTTTTGTCTTGTCGTCGGTCATTTCAGTCCACGATAAAATTCGGTTCTATATTCCAGATCGCGCGAAAACGTTCTTTGAACGCGGCGCGCGCCCGGCTCAGGATCGATTCAGCCGCTTTCTCGCCAATGCTCAGGCTGCGTGCGATTTCCTGGACACTGTGCCCCTGGATGTATTTCATCTCGAGGGCACTCGCATAATTGGCTGGCAGGTGTTCAAGCGTGACGCGCACGAAATTGGCGATTTCGTCACGACGCCGAGCCGACTCCGGCCTGCCATCGTCCATTCCGACTGTCTCAAGCGCCGCCTGCACAGCCGGATGGTCTTCGATCGGGATATCTTCGTGAATCTCGAGATTGCGTTGCCGAAAAACGGCGTTGGTCTCATTGCGGCAAATCGCGCACAGCCAGGAGAACAGCAGCGCCTCACCCCGGAAACTGCCCATCTTGCGTACGACGATGCACATCGTGCGTTGTACGATCTCTTCGGCCAGCCCTTCATCGTTGTTAACACGCGTCAGCGTAAAACGATACAGCCGCGGAAAGTACTCCTTGAAGAACGCATCGAAGGCCCCCTGATCACCGGCCGCCACTCGGGCGGCCAGTAACCGGTCTTGCTCTACTTGGGGGATACTTGTCGTCACTTACATTCCATTTAGAGGCGGGGAGGACCTCTGCAGGGTTAGAGTACGTCCCGCGAAAAATCCTTCGCGGGAAGATGATACAGGGATTTCTGATAGGCCAGCGACGACCAGACCGAGTGCGCGAGGGCCCTGCGTGCAAAGGCTTCATCCACCTGTGGCTCCTGGATCAGGCGCCGGTCGATATACTGGAACTGGCTCACGGGCTGGTCCCGCTGCATGACGATGACCTGGTCGCCCTCCATGTACGCCTGGCTGGTATTGAACTGCATTATGGCCCGCCCGGGGCCGCTGCTGTTCACGGGATCTGTAAGATCCCGGCCGATCATCGGATGCTCGCTCTCGATACCAATTAGCGACAGGAGCGTCGGCCCCAGGTCTATCTGGCTTGCCACGGTCGCTATTCGCGCCGGTTTGATCGACCCACCCAGGATAAGACCGGGCACGTGGAAGCGATCGACCGGGATGATCTCACTGCCGTACACGCGTGAATTGTGGTCGGCAACGACGAGGAACACCGTGTCCTCCCAGTAGGCGGAATTCCGGGCGAGCTCAAAGAAGCGGCCCAGCGCGTGGTCTGCATACTTGACGGCGTTGTTGACCGTTTCCTTCTCCGGGTCGAAAAGTTCTATTTGTCCATCCGGGAACTGGTACGGCGAGTGATTGGACGAGGTGAAGACGACGCTGAAAAAGGGCTCCTCACGACCCTTCTCGAATTCCTCGTGGGCGCGTTCCAGGAGGTCTTCATCCGACACGCCCCACGAGCCCACGAATACCGGTTCCGGGTAGTCCTTTTCGTCGATGACCTTCTTGAAGCCGTTGTTCATGAAGAAACGGCGCATATTATCGAACTGCGCCTCGCCACCGTAGATGAAACTCGTCGTATAGCCGTGACCGTTGAGCAATTCGGCCAGCGTGAAAAAACCTCGCTGTGACTTTGGTAGCTTGACGACACTGCGTGCCGGTGTGGGGGTAAAACCGCTGACTATTGCCTCCAGTCCCCGAACTGACCGGGTGCCGGTCGCAAACAGGTTCTCGAACCAGATGCCCTCCTCCGCCAGCGCATCGAGATTCGGCGTCAGCGGCAAACCGCCCAGCGCGCCCACGAATTCTGCGCCCAGGCTCTCCTCGATGATCACGACGAGGTTCTTTGGCGCCTCTGGGTGGGGACCGATGTGCTGCACATGCAGTGTCGGAATATTTGCCTGCGAGAAACTGTCTTTGCCGACATGCATTTCACGGCGGATAATCTCGAT
>JAOUNK010000256.1 GCA_029881015.1 Gammaproteobacteria bacterium
TGATCCGCTGGACCCGGCAAACCATCTTGGTGCGATCGTCAGCCAGGCGCAGTACGACAAGATTCTCGCCTACATAGAGAAGGGCAAGGAAGAGGGCGCGGACATTCTCGAAGGCGGTGCCGCCCTGGATGCCGGTGCAGGCTTGTTCATCCAGCCCACGCTGTTCGACGGCGTCACACCGGACATGACCATTGCCCGGGAAGAAATCTTCGGCCCGGTCTTCGCGATTATCGAAGTCACTTCGGACGCGCATGCGCTCGCGGTCGCCAATGACACCTGCTACGGGTTACAGGCCTCGCTGTTCACGTCGAACGTGACGACGGCGCATCGCTTCGCGCGAGCATTGCAGGCCGGTACGGTGTCGGTGAATTGCTACTCGGAAGGCGACGCGACGACACCGTTCGGCGGTTACAAGCTATCCGGCTTCGGCGGTCGCGATAATTCGCTGCAGGCGCACGACCAGTACTGCGAGACGAAGACGATCTGGCTCGATCTGAGCGACGATCCGGTCGATGATCTTATCGCCGACGATCCAGCGTCGTCACCGGACAGGTCATGATGAAAATTACCGCACTACATGTTTACCAGGTGGACCTGCCGCTGATCGAAGGTCGCTATACCTGGTCGGATGGCCGCTATGTCGAGGTGTTCGACAGCACCGTTGTCGAGATTGAGACCGACACGGACCTGCGCGGCTATGGTGAGGTCTGCCCGCTGGGCCCGTTCTATCTTCCGGCTTTCGGTGCCGGCGCGCGCGCCGGCATCGGTGAGCTCGCACCGCATCTGCTCGGTCTCGATCCGACAGCCATTGGTCCCTTGAACCTGGCGATGGACACGGCCCTGCTGGGCCACCCCTACGTGAAGTCGGCCATCGACATGGCGTGCTGGGACCTGCTTGGCAAATCCTGTGGACGCCCGGTCTGCGACCTGCTGGGTGGGCGGCATGGCGAGTCAGTGGAGCTTTACCGGGCGATCAGCCAGCGCCCGGCCGCCGAAATGGCCGACAACGTGGCGTCCTATCGCGACCAGGGCTACAGGAAGTTCCAGCTCAAGGTCGGCGGCGATGCGGCAGACGACATTGCCCGAATTCGCGCAGCAGCATCCGTGTTGCAGTCGGGAGAGACGCTGGTCGCCGATGCCAATACGGGCTGGCGTGTGGACGACGCCGCGCGTGTCGTCAAGGCGGTGGAGGATGTCGACGTGTACATCGAACAACCCTGTCTTTCCTATGAGCATAGTGTGTCGATACGGCGGCGTACGTCACTGCCCTTCATCCTGGATGAAAATATCGACGGCATGGACGCGCTGCTTCGCGCCTGCACCGACGACGCCATGGATGCGATTAACCTCAAGATTTCCAAAGTGGGCGGCATCAGCAAGGCGCGTTTGATGCGCGATGTGTGCGTCTCGCGCAACATACCAATGACGATCGAGGATAGCTGGGGCGGTGACATCATTACGGCGGCCATTGCCCACCTCGCGCATTCGACGCCAGAGCGGTACCGATTCTCCGCGACCGACTTCAACAGCTATGTAACGGTTCGCAACGCCTCCGGGGCACCGCGTCGCGTAGCCGGGAGCATGGCGGCCGGCACGACGCCAGGGCTGGGCATCGAACCGGATTTCGACCAGCTCGGCAAGCCCGTCGCGTCGTATTCGTGAGCCGGCCGCTGACACTTGCGCAGTCGGTCGCTGCGCAAATTCGTGAGCAGATCCTGAGCGGTGAGATCAAGGGTGGCGAGCCGCTTCGGCAGGAGGCGATCGCCAGGAAGTTCGACGCCAGCATCATTCCCGTGCGGGAGGCACTGCGGCAACTCGAGTCAGAAGGGCTCGTCGAGCTCAAGTCGCATCGCGGCGCCGTTGCCACCGAACTGACGCTCGACAAAGCGCGCGAGTGGATCAACCTGCGCCGGCTTATTGAGACCGATCTCATCAGCGCGGCGATCGACAAGATTACGGACGAGGACCTGGCCAGGGCGGAGCAGGTCCTGGGTCGCTTCGACCGTGCCCTGGATCAGCGCATCGAGATCGACCAATGGAGCGATTACAACTTTGAATTTCACTCGATGCTGTATGCGCCGGCCGGACGGCCGGAGACGATGAAGCTACTGGCCACGTTGCACAAAAACTGCGACCGCTACATTCGCCTGCAGCTACTGGATGGCGATCACATCGAGCGCGCGGAAGCAGAACATCGAGAACTGGTAGAGCTCTGTCGCAAACGCGACAAGCGGGCCGCAAAGTCCCTGTTGCATGACCACATCGTCAGGGTAGAAGAAGACATCGTGGAGGCATTGTCGAAATGAAACATCGCTACTTGCTGATCGCCCTTGTTCCCCTGGCAGCTACCGCTCCGGGCAGGGCTGAATCCCTGCCATCCGGCTGGGCCGAGGACCCGCCCGCAATCGAGTCGCTGGTGACGTTCGCACGCACCGAGAGCGACCTGCGGGTCGCTATCGACCGTTACGTCTTCGACAAGGCGGCCATCGAGCGACGCTACGAAGTCCTTTATTCGCCGGCCCGCATTGAACGGCTGCGCGAATTCGCAAGAGGTTGGCAGGGGCAGCTCGCAACCGTCGATTTCGAGGCGCTGAATCACGAGGGCCAGGTCGACTACCTGTTGCTCCGCAATCGTCTTCGCTATGACCTCGAAGCGCTGGACCAGCAGGAGCGGCGCAGGGCTGAGGTTGCGCCGCTTGTCCCGTTCTTCGACGACTTGCGCCTCTTGCAGGAAGACAGGCACAACCGGAAACGAGCCGAGCCACGGGCCGTCGCCGGACTGCTGGATCGCATCGCAGAGCAGCTCGATGAGCTCAACGCGGGTTTGCCAAACACGGCCGCCGGCAAGAACCGGGTCTCCCCGGTGGTTGCCTGGCGCGCATCCAACCAGGTCGACCACATCCGGCAGGTGCTGGCGGACTGGAACACGTTCTATGCCGGGTATGACCCACTGTTCAATTTCTGGGTACCGGAGCCCTACGAACGCGTCGACGAAGGCCTGGCTCAGTACGCCGAAGGAATTCGACGGCACCTCGTGGGTGTCTCGGACGAGGACACGGCGCCCATCATCGGTGATCCGGTCCTGGCAGAAGGGCTGCGGGCCGACCTTGCCGTGGAGATGATTCCGTATTCCCCCGACGAACTCCTCGACATCGGACGCAAGGAGTTCAAATGGATCGAGGAGCAGTTTCGGATCGTCTCGAACAGGATGGGATTCGGCGACGACTGGAAGGCCGCGCTCGAATACACCAAGAATCTCGCTCCAGCGCCCGGTGAGAAACCCTGGATCATTTTTGAGATCGGCGACTACTCGGAAAACTTCGTCGAGGCAATGGACAACATCACTCTGCCGCCGCTGGCCCGCGAGGTTTGGCGCCTGCGCATGCAAACGCCCGAAGACCAGCTCCGCAATCCGTTCTTTACAGGTGGCGAAGAGACCCGGGTCTCGTACCCGACAAATACAATGGCGCACCGCGACAAGATCATGAGCATGCGCGGCAATACGCCGCACTTCAATTTCGGCACGGTCCAGCACGAGCTGCTGCCGGGCCATCACATGCAGGGCTTTCTGACACAGCGATTCAATGCGCACCGTGGCTACCTGTCTTGGACGCCATTCTGGAGCGAGGGTTGGGCTTTCTACTGGGAGTTCAGGTTGTGGGATACCGACTTCCCGCGCAGCGACGCGGACAGGATAGGCATGTTGTTCTGGCGCCTGCATCGCGCGGCCCGCATCGTGTTCTCGCTGAACTATCATCTTGGCAACTGGACGCCTCGGGAGTGCGTTGATTTCCTCGTGGAGCGCGTGGGGCATGAACGCGCCAATGCCGAGGCAGAGGTGCGCCGCACGACAATCGACGCGCCGCTTTACCAGATCGCCTATATGGTCGGCGCACTGCAGTTCCGGGCCCTCTACGAAGACCTCGTGGTCAATGGCGATATGGACGAGAGGTCGTTCCACGACGCCGTAATGCAGGGCGGTACGCTGCCGGTCGAGTTGGTTCGAGCCCGCCTGACCGGGCAGGCGCTAGCGCCGGATTTCGAGAGCGAGTGGCGCTTTTACCGGGATCCGTAGGTAATACCACGAATACTTCAGTCGCTTTCCCATTGCGATCATGGGCGTGGCGCATCTGATCCTGCGCTGTTTCGAGTTGTCCCGGAGGTTAGTAGCATGCGCACGTTTTCACGCATTCTTATCGCAGGTTTCGTGCTCCTGTTCGCGACGCTCGCCTGGCCGGGCGACTTCATGAAGGGCTGGAAAGCCTATAGCTCAACCGACTACGCGACGGCGCTGGCCGAATGGCAGGATCTGGCCGATGCCGGTGACGTCGGTGCGTCCTATGGCATGGGCCTCTTGTACAGCAATGGTTTTGGCGTCGACATGAACGATGAGCTGGCTCTCAAGTATTACCGCCAGGCGGCCGAGAAGGGCCATGCGGAGGCGCAATTCAACCTCGCGGTCATGCACCAGAATGGCTGGGGCGTGCCGGCCAGCGACGAAGCGGCAAACGAATGGTATCGGAAGGCGGCGGAGCAGGGTGTAACCGGCGCCCAGGTTGCGCTCGGCCGCTATTACGCGATGGATTTCCTCGATACCTACGACCCGGTCGAGGCGTACAAGTGGTTCTCGCTTGCGGAGCATCTCGGCGATGTTGACGCGTCCTACAAGCGCGAGTTCATCGCGACGCGCATGACACCCGAGCAGGTGAAGCAGGGTGATGCCCTGGTCAGCGAGTGGATAGCCGCGCACTAGACGCCGCTCCCGCGACAAGTTTCTTCTCCATTCTCTCCGAGAGTGCCCGGGCCCGACCAGCGATGGTCGGGCCCTGTTTTCCAATAGCAAATTGTGTCGGACTGCCGTTTGCACGAAAGAAGTGCCAATAATGACCAACGGCCGATGCTTTCCGTTCGAGCTTCCCGGTCGCGTCCTGAAACTTGCTGCTCGCGAATGGCGGCTTTCGGCGAATGGCGAGGTCCGCTATGCCCTCAATACCAGTCGCTCGAACGGCTGCTTTCGGGATATCATGGAGTTCCGCCAATGACTGT
>JAOUNK010000259.1 GCA_029881015.1 Gammaproteobacteria bacterium
TGATCGAGGGAATATCCTGGCCTCTGGTTTGCAATGAGTTGCTCGATTGAACGCATGACAAGTTCCACACTATGAAACAAACGGTTAATGGTATTGTTACGATAGCACAGGAGTATTTTGTTTCGACACGTGGGGTTTTCCGAATGCCTGTACGCTTCCTGTCCCTGGCTTTACCGGCCGTGTTTCTGCTGACCGCATGCGACAACGACGTGCAGCAACCCGTCACGAGTACCTTGATTTCGAACGCGATGATTTACGACGGCTCGGGCGCCGATGCGTACCGCGGAGCCGTGCGCATCGACTTCGCCACGCAGCGAATACTGGCAGTCGGCGACGTGGAACCGGTACCCGGTGAGTTCGTCTACGATGTCGACGGTCTTGCGGTTGCACCGGGCTTCATCGATACGCACAGCCACCATGACGAAGACCTCGAAGAACATCGCGACATGCCCGGCGTTGTGAGCCAGGGGATCACGACGATCGTGCGTGGTATGGACGGGTCGACGGCGGGTTACACGTCGGTTGCCGACTTCAATAAGGCGTTCGAAGCGCGGCCGGCTGCCGTTAATGTCGCATCTTACTCGCCGCACAACACGATCCGGCAACTGGTCATGGGCGCCGACAATCGCCACCATGCATCGGACGAGGAGATCGCGGCCATGGCCGCCTTGCTCGAAGACGACCTGGATGCCGGCGCCCTCGGCCTGTCCACGGGCCTTGAGTACGAGCCCGGCATCTTTTCGTCGACCGAGGAGCTTATCGTACTGGCAAACATTGCGGCAAAACGCGGCCGTCGTTACTCGAGTCACCTGCGCGATGAAGACGATCGCTTTATCGAGGCGCTGGAGGAAATCATCCGTATCGGCCGGGAGGCGCATCTCCCGGTCCACGTGTCGCACATCAAGCTCGCCGACAAGTTGTATTGGGGCACGACTGACGAAGTGCTGGGCGTGATGAATGCCGCGCGTGCCGATGGCGTCGAGTTGACGGCCGACATCTATCCGTACGAACGCTGGGCAAGCAATCTCGCCGTCCTGTTTCCCGACCGCGACTACGGCAATCGAGCGACCGCCGAATACACGTTCGAAAGGACCGCAGCGCCCGAAGACATCGTGCTGGTCCGCTACCCGCCCGAGCCGCGCTTCGAGGGCATGACGATTGCCGAAGTCGCGACCGTGACCGAGCGCGACGCGGTAGACACCTTACTCGAACTGTCGCAGGCCGCCGCCGATTACCGGCTGGAGACCGGTGAGCCCGGGTCGGAAATCATCGCCAGAAGCATGAACGACACGGACATCGCCGGTTTCATGCAGTGGCCGTATATCAATATCTGCTCGGACGGTTGGCACGGTGGCCACCCGCGCGGCTATGGTTCCTTCCCGCGTGTTCTCGGACGCTTCGTGCGCGACAGTCGCGACCTCTCCCTGGAAGAGGCCATTTACAAGATGACAGGACGCGCCGCAGACACGCTCGGTATTGCCGATCGCGGTCGCCTCGCGGTCGGCAATTTCGCGGACGTCGTCGTCTTCGATCCGGCGACCGTCAGGGACCATGCTTCCATGACCGACCCGACCGCGATGTCGACGGGTATCCGCAGGGTCTGGGTAAACGGCAGGCTCGCCTTCGACGCCGGTGAAACGACGCACGCCTACTCCGGCGAGATTGTGACGCCTGACGAATGAGCCGCCGCTACGCCAGCACCGTCGCATTGCTCCGCGCCAGGCAACCGGAGCTGCCGGTCTATTGCATCTACCCGCACGTTTACCACGACGCGGGACGGCATTTCGTCGAGAACTTTCCCGGTCGCGTCCTGTACGCCGTGAAGGCGAACAACCACCCGTTCGTGATCTCGGCGTTGCACGCGGCCGGCGTGAACGATTTCGACTGCGCATCGTTGCAGGAAATCACCCTCGTCAAGTCACTTTGCCCTGATGCTCGCTGTTACTTCATGAACCCCGTGAGAATCGCCGGCGACGCGCGGCAGGCGCAGCGTGAGTTCGGCACACGCCACTTCATGATCGACCATGCGTCGGGGCTGGCGCCGCTCGTCGACGAAATCGATGCGCAACGCTCCGTCATTTTTGCGCGCATGGCTGTCAGCCATCACTCGGCAATGGTCGACTTGTCGACGAAGTTCGGCGCACCGCCGGCAGACATGCCGGGGATCCTCGCGAACATTCGTGATGCCGGGGCCGAGCCCGCGCTTGCGTTCAACGTCGGCACCGGGGTTACCGAACCCGGAGCCTACACGTACGCCATTGGCCTCGCGCGCGAGGTACTGGAGAAAACACCCTTCCCTGTACGCCTCCTCGACATCGGCGGCGGTTTTCCGCGCCGGTACCCGGGGTTCATCGTGCCGCCGCTCGACGAGTTCTTTGCAGCCATCCGCGGCATTCGGCACGAACTGCCGCTCGGCGCTTCGAGCGAAATCATGGCGGAACCGGGGCGCGCACTGAGCGCGCCAGGCATGTCCACTATTGCCAGGGTCCTGTTGCGCAAGGAGAGCCGTTTGTATCTCAATGACGGTATGTACGGCGCATTCTGGGAGCTGCGCTTCAAGGGACATGTCCGTTACCCGGCGCGCGCCTACCGTGGGCATGAACCATTGGTCGGCAAGCCGCATTCGTTCCGCCTGTTCGGGCCGACCTGTGACTCGAGCGACGAACTGCCCGGGAGCGTAGAGCTGCCGGCCGGTATCGATGTCGGCGACTACATCGAGTTCGGCAGTATGGGCGCGTATTCGCTAAGCGGTCGCACGAGTTTCAACGGCTTCTACAGCGACGATGTCGTGCGAATAGAAACGGAATCCAGCCTGCCACCCTCCTGAAGCACCGCCAGGCATTCGCGAGTTACGGCGCGTCGCCAGCCATTGTGAACGGTGCTGACAGCGTCAGGAGAAACGCCTCGAGGTGAGCCAGCTCACGCGCGCTCAGGTTCAGTGGTTCCGCCTCGTTGTGGCCGATCATCGCCTCCGGCGCCAGGTTGTAGTGGATCAGCATGTCACCAAGCGTCGCGATCTGCCCCTTGTGGCCGTAAGGAGCGGTCGTGTCGAGATTGCGCAGCGAGGGCGTGCGAAAGGCACCAATCAGCTCGGCGCCCGTGCGCGCGAAATCCAGCTCGGCGCAACCCTTGCCGGGATCGTCACTGTGCCGGCTCCGGCAATTGAAGGGGTGCTCGAGCACTTCGCGAACACCGGCCACACGTCCCTTGTCAGGGACCTCCCCTGCGAAGTTGATCAGGCCCGTGTTGTGGAACTCGTTGTTGGTCAGGAGCGGGCCGTTGTGACACTGGGTACAGTTGGCCTCGCCAATGAACAGCCGCAGGCCCCGGACCTCGTCTTCCGTAAACAATGCCGCTTGCTGCGCCTCGTCACCGGCAACGACGGCCGCGACGTAGCGATCGAACTTCGATGTCGTCGGCATGATCGTTCGCTCGAACGCCGCAATGGCCTTACCGACATTCGCGTACATCGTATCGACGCCGGACGCCTCACCGAACAGCGCCTTGTAGATGCCCCAGTACTCCTTGTCCTCGACAAGGATCGCGATCGTCATGAGCCGGTTGCTCGCATGCTCGGCAGGGTCTTCGAGCGGCGCCAGTGCCTGCGACCACTGGCTGTCGCGGCGACCGTCCCAGTACAGCCAGGGACTGTAGGCAGTACCGACGATGCTCGGCGTATTGCGCCTGGACATGCCGATCCCGACACCTTTCGGCAAGCCGTCGGTGAAGCGCCGTTCGGGCTGGTGACAGGTCGCGCAGGACACCCTTCCGTTTGCGCTGAAGCGCGTGTCGAAGAACAACCTGCGACCGAGCTCAACGGCCAGCGGGTTGTCGGCGACGGCGTTGGTCGGATCGGGCGGCAGCGGGGGCAGCGACGCAAGCGACAGGGACTCGAGCACGGCGACACTCTCGGCGGACCATGTCCGCGGTTCTGCGTCCCACCGCAACACCAACCAGGCCGCTGCCACCACCGAAATGAGCAAGGCAGCAAGCGTGACCGGACGAATGCTCACAGGGTTAGCGGCACTACCACGGCTTCCTCGATCCCTTCGCGCCGAATCGTCACCACGATCTCCCAGTACCCGCGCATGTGAAATCGCATGCCGTCGAGACGATAGTCGCCGCCACCAAGGTCCCGCGTCACGCGCGGCTTTGTCGGCAAGCCGTGATTGTGCGCCGGCATGCCGCCATCGACCTCGATCTCGGCGCCTTCGACCGGAACCCCCTCGACAGTTTCGACATGCAGTATCCAGCTCTGCATGCGGTTGATGCCGGGCGCGCCATCCGGCGTCGAGTAGGTTACGACGAACTCTGCCGCATGAGCCCCGTGCGGCATGTGCAGCAGCGTGACACCGAGTAACAAGACCGCGGGACCGGCGCGTCCGAACCAGCGCCTGAGCCGCCCGCTCATGGCAAGATACTGAACCTGAATCAGGACGAGCAGCCCGATGAGCAACGGCCAGTAGCCCCAGCCGGTAAATCCGACCTCGAACGGAAACACGGCCGCATACACTTCGCCCGTATCCTGGTTCGTGGCTGAAACGATACCGATGAAGTCCCCTTCTTCCTCGAACGTGTGAGCGATCGTGTAGACATCCGGTTCCACGACCGCCGAGTGGAAGTACACCGTCTCCGCTTCGAGGTCTTCGATGGCGGCAACATGCTCCATGCGGGCGAAGCGGCCTTTACCGGTGGCATTGCGAACGATGCGAAACTCGATCGGCATGGCCTGCAGGGCGTCATGCATGTATTCCATGACAAAAACGCTCTCGGACGCGGCCGGCAGGTCCTCGCAAAACTGTTCGTGTGCGGTAACGCGGGGCTGGTAGATCTTGAAATGGGCGCGCAGGTAATTGACCTTGATGACGCAAATGTCGTCTTCTTCGACAACACCGCCATGCGCGAACCCGAACTGCGGCAGGGCGACACATAAAAACAGGAGAGCCAGCGCGGATCGAATCATGAGACTATTCTTATCATGAATCTTCTGCTGAGCACATTGGCGCTCCTGCTCGGGCCGCTCATCTACACGCTTGCC
>JAOUNK010000258.1 GCA_029881015.1 Gammaproteobacteria bacterium
CGTCGCGCGCATGCCCGAGATACGAGCCGGCATCGCATCCGAAACCGCGCATGGGGAACGCGGCCTGCGCAAGCGCTGGCGTATCGCCTCTACGCTACGCGCGACCGGCTACCAGCACGCGATTGTCCTGCCGCGCTCATTCAAGTCGGCGCTGATTCCATGGTTCGCCCGGATTCCGAAGCGCACCGGGTTTCGTGGCGAAGCGCGTTTCCTTCTGCTCAATGACATGCGCTCCTTCGACCGCGACGTGCTCGATCAGACCGTCAAACGCTTCGACGCGCTGGGGCTCGATGCGGGCGAGTCTCTCCCCTCCGCGCTGCCCGACCCGTCGTTGCGCATTTCGGAGGAAAACCAGGCGCGCGTCATGCAAGCGCTTGGCCTCGCCGACGAGCGGCCGGTCGTCGCCATGATGCCCGGCGCTGAGTACGGGCCGGCCAAGTGCTGGCCACACGCGTACTACGCGGAACTCGCGGCGATGCTCGACGCCGCGGGCTACGCGGTCTGGATTCTCGGGTCCGCCAAAGACGCGGCTGCGGGCGACGCCATCGCCAGCGCAAGCCACGCGACAAACCTGTGTGGCAAGACCTCACTGGAAGACGTCATCGACTTGCTCGCCGCCTGCGAGCAGGCGGTATCGAATGACTCCGGGCTGATGCACATCGCGGCCGCTGTCGGTATCCACGTGCACGGCATCTATGGGTCATCTTCGCCGAAATTCACGCCGCCACTCACGAAAAGTCGCGATATTCACAAAACAGGTATCGACTGCAGCCCCTGTTTCCGGCGCGAGTGCCCGCTGGGGCATCTGAAGTGCCTGGTGGAACTTTCACCCGACAAGATTTTCGACAAAATACGTTTATATAAGGCTTAAAAGCCGCGATTATCGAAGAAACTGTCTATTTTATCAACGACATCCGATACCGTGATGAGGGCCATCGCCCGTGGGTCTCGCACCCGCTGGCCCCACGCCACTTGTGCTTCGTCCTTGCCAAGATACTGCCTGATCGCGTCGGGATAGCGATTTATCGTGAGTTTTTGCGATAAGTATGGCCCTGTGCGTGCGGGGTTGGACGTGGCGTACAGTCCCGCGACCGGCGTGCCCAGCGCTGTCGCCATGTGAGCCGGTCCGGAGTCCGGGCAGATGACCAGGTCGGCCCGCTCGATCAGGGCGGCCAGTTGCCTGAGCGTTGAGCGGCCGACGACATTGCGCGCGGCGCTGCCCGCGGCAAGTTTCTTCCCGTAGTCCGTTTCGAGGTCGGAGGGTCCGCCCGTGAGAACGACCTGTGCGCCGTGCCGGGATTCGAGGTGCGCGATGACCGCGGCGTAGTTCTCCACACGCCAGTTCCGGAAATTTCGCGTCCGCTGGCTGCTGCACGGGCTGATGACCACCATGGGTCTGTCCGCAACGGCAAGGTCCTCGGCAAACTTCCGGTCTTCAGGCGCCAGCGGGATGTCCCAGCGCAGTGGGAGTTCGGCCGCGCCGATCGCCGTGGCAAAGCCCATCATCGCGTCCATCGCGTGCTCGCCGTTGGCCGCTGCGATACGCCGGTTTGTAAACAGCCACTGAAAGTCTTTCGCGCGCGCCTTGTCGAACCCGAGGCGTATCTTCGCGGGCAGCGAAGGAATGAGGAGATTGGCGCGCAGGGAGGCGTGCATACATAGCGCGACATCGAAATGCCGGCCGGCGAGCGCCGTGCGAACGTCGCGGTATGCAGCCCGGCCGCGCGCCTTGTCGAACACCACGAAATCGATGTCCGGAATTGGCGACATCAGGGAAGCCTCGGTCCGGCCGATTATCCAGGTGACGTGCACACCGGGCCAGTTATCCTGCAGGCGGCGGACAACGGCGAGCGCGTGGCAGGTATCGCCGATCGCGGACAGACGCATGACGCAAATGCGTTCGGGCTTCGATTGCGGGAGCAAATCAGGCACTATCACGTCACCACGAGCATTGGGGAACAGGTCCGTTGACCGAGACCGTCGAGAAGACCAGAAACGGCGCCATCCTATACGATAAGGCCATCATCAACCAGATTTCGGATGAACGCTTCACGCCACAGGGCTGGTTGCATGCCGAGTTGTTGACGGGGTCGCTGCGCTCGGGTGGGCGCGGCAACACGATGTTCGTCGGCAACATTCCGAGGCAGTTTGTGTTGCGACATTACATGCGTGGCGGTCTGCTCGGAAAGCTCATCAAGGACACCTATATTTTCTCCGGTGCCGACAAGACGCGGCCGTTCCTGGAGTGGCGCCTGCTCGACAAGCTGGCGTCCAACAATATGCGGGTGCCGCGCCCCGCCGCCGCACGCTACGTGCAGCGAGGTACCTTCTATACGGCCGACCTGATAACCGTTCGCGTACCCGGGATCGTGCCGCTGTCGAAGTACATCGAAGACAACAATCCCGACGAGGCATTCTGGCAATCGGTGGGTGCCGCGATCCAGGAATTCCATGCCACGGGTGTTTACCATGCGGATATGAACGCCTACAACGTGCAGGTCGACAACGACGGCATGATCTGGATGCTCGACTTCGACAAGGGCGAGCTGAGGCGGCCCGGGACGTGGCAGCAGAAGACACTGAGTCGCCTGCACCGTTCACTGCACAAGATTGTCGGTCTGAACCCCAGGCTCAACTTTCGTGCCGCAAACTGGGAGCAACTGCTCGAAGGTTATTTCAACGCATCGAGATCCGCGTAGTAATTCGGGTAGCCGGCGGGCAGGTCCTTGAACTTGCGGTGTATCCAGAAGTACTGCTCCGGACACTTGCGAATCTGCTCTTCGAGAATCGCCACGTAACGCCTGGTATCGGCCACCGGGTCGTCACTCGGGAAGTTCTCGAACGCGGGTAGCAAGATGAGCTCATAGGTGGAGTCGGGCAGCCGGCGCGGAAAGAACGGGACGACGGCCGCGTTACCGAGACGCGCCAGTGTCGATGTTGCGGTCGTATGCATGGAGGGCACACCGAAGAACTCGATGACTTCCGAACCCTTGCGATTGTAGCTCTGGTCCGGGGCGTACCAGACCGGACGAGGACCGCGCAGGCTACGCACCATCTTCTTGATATCGCGCTTCTCGATCGTCGTGTCTGCAGCGACTTCCCGACCGCTGCGCTGCAGTTCGGTCATGAACTCGCTGCGATTCTTGCGAAATACCGCGTCGAAGGGAGGAATCGCCTCGGCCAGGACGCGGCCGGAAATTTCGAGCGTCGTGAAGTGCGCGCTGAGCAGAATGACGCCCTTGCCGGACGCCAGGGCATCGGTAACGTGCTCGGTGCCGGTCAGCGTCGTGATCGATTGCAGGTGCGCGGTACTCGCCCAGCGGCCAAGCCCCATTTCCACGAGCATCATGCCCAGTGCCTTGAAGTGCGCCAAGGCCATCGCATCGCGTTCAGACGGCGTCAGGTCGGGAAAGCAAAGCTCGATATTGCGGCGCACGACGGCGCGTCGCGACCCGCCCGCCAGGTGGGCGAGGCGACCGAGCAGGCGACCGACCGCCAGGGCCGCCCGATGCGGCAGCATGCAGATCAGCCGCAGGAGGCCCATGCCGACCCAGACGGGCCAGTAGCGAGGCGCCCAGTAACTGGACAAGGGTTTGCGTTCGCCGCTCATGGAGTACTGCTGTGGGTTTGGGAGTCCGGATTTTACTCGGACATGCCGTCTACGTAACCACCCGTGTCGGGGTCGCGCTCGAAGTCAGGGGCGTCGGCTTCGTCCGGCATGACTTCTTCGGCCTGGATGCCGACATGGAAGGCGGCAAAGCCGGGCATGACAACCTGGTTGCGCGCCAGGCCGATAATGCGGCCGGAATAGGGCGAGCGCAGTTCTGTTCTCATATTGCTCATCGGGTCGGTGATGGTGCCCAGCAGATCACCCTTGCGGATCGAGCTGCCAAGGCTGACATCGGCAAGGAGTATCCCGCCGTTATCGGCACGCACCCACGACGACCGGTAGTAAACGGGTTCCGGGTCTCCCCAGAAGCGGCTCTTTTTTACCATGCCCAGTGTGGACAGCAGCGTCTCGATACCGTTGACACCGTGTTTCACCTCGACCAGCTCGAGCTGTGCCGGGCCTCCGGCCTCGACGGTCACTGCCGGAATACCGGCCATTGTCGCGGCGTGCCGCAACGTGCCAACCGTCGGCTGGCTGTGAAGTACGACCATGGAGCCGAAGCCAAGGGTCAGTGTGACGACATCGGGATTGCGCAGGTCGGCGCGGATCTGCGGCAGGTTTGCGCGTTCGAACGAGCCCGTGTGCAGGTCGACGAGTGCATCGCAGTGCGCGATGATGTCCTTGAACAGCGCATGCGCGATGCGCGCGGCGGCGCTGCCATTCGGGTTGCCCGGGAAATAGCGGTTCAGGTCGCGACGGTCGGGCAGGTAGCGCGAACCCCGCCGGAAGCCCTGCACGTTTACGATGGGCACGCCGATAACGGCCCCGGAGAGTTTGTCCGGGTCGATGTCGTGGAGGACGCGCCGCACTATTTCTATGCCATTGAGTTCATCGCCGTGCACAGCCGCCGTAAGGCACAACGTCGGCCCCGGTAATTTGCCGTTAACGGCAAGCACCGGCGTCGACACGGGAACGCCTTCGAACAGCTCTGTGGCCGACCAGGCCAGTCGCTGCGCCGAACCCGGTGCGATTTCCCGGCCGAGTATGCCGAGCGGTTCCGCGATGCCTGTCGCCGTGGTCACGGCATCTGCCAACGGGACGTCGTGCGGATGCGCAGGGACGGCCTCGACCAGGTCTTCGGCCGCCGCCGACGTTTCACTGGAACGGGAGTCCGCGTCGTAGGTCGAATCCTGGATCAGGTCGACACCGCTGCCCGACGGCTCCACCGCGGTCTCTCCGGCTACCGCAGAACCGGCCGCGAACAGGAGGCACAGCAAGGCGGCTGGCCGGCTAAGACGCGACAAAGATCCTGATGGGCGGCAGATAACTCTCATGGTTTGCTCAAAATACGGCAGAATGCCGGGAATTTCCGTGAACTAATCAGTAATTTGCGATTGAAACCTGAACGAAACCAAATGACAAGTCTTA
>JAOUNK010000020.1 GCA_029881015.1 Gammaproteobacteria bacterium
TGCGGCTATGCGCCGCATTACCTCCGAACCGGTTCCGCTCCCGAACATGATCGGCAACAGGCCGCCAATGGTCGCCGCAACCGTCATGATGACGGGCCGGATACGCAACAGCGCTCCATCGATGACCGCTCCCCGAATATCGTCCAGGGTCGAGACCGTGCGCCGTTCGAGTGCCTGGTTCAGATAGACCAGCATGATCACGCCTATCTCGACGGCGACACCGGCAAGCGCGATGAATCCGACGCCAACGGCAACCGACAACTGGTAGTCCAGCAGGTAAAGAAGCCAGAGCCCGCCGACAAGCGCGAGAGGCAGAGTACCCATGATGATCCCGACTTCCGCGAAACGGCCGAAATTCATGAACAACAACAGCAGGATTACCGCCAGCGTAATCGGCCCGACAACAGCCAGCCGGTCCCGCGCCCTGACCATGTACTCATACTGGCCCGACCAGGCGAGCGAATAGCCCGCCGGCAGCTCGACGGAGTCGGCAACGATACGCTGCGCCTCGGCGACGTAGGACCCGAGGTCGCGGTCTGCGATATCGACATACGTCCAGCCATTGAGGCGCGCGTTCTCACTCTTGATGACCGGCGGTCCGTCGACGACGCTGACGTCGGCAACGTCAGCCAGCGCGATGCGCGCGCCCGCCGGCGTGACGATTGGCAACAGGCGGAGTTGCTGCACCGAGTCGCGTACCCGCTGCGGGTAGCGGACGTTGACCGGGTAGCGTTCCAGCCCTTCGACGGTCTGCGTTACATTCATGCCGCCCACGGCCGAGCGAATGATGTCCTGCACATCGGTAATGTTCAGGCCAAAGCGTGACGCCCGCTCACGATCGATGTCCACATCGACGTAGCGCCCCCCGGCCACACGTTCCGAGTACACAGACGCCGTACCCGGCACGGGTTCGAGCACCTGCTCCAGGCGCTTGCCGATACTTTCGATGACCTTCAGATCAGGTCCCGCAACCTTGATGCCAACCGGTGTCTTGATGCCCGTCGCCAGCATGTCGATGCGCGTCTTGATGGGCATTACCCACGCGTTGGTCAGCCCCAGGTATTGCACGGATCGGTCAAGCTCTGCCCTGAGCTTCTCGGGTGTCATGCCGGCACGCCATTCTTCGCGGGGCTTCAGCTGGATGACGGTTTCGATCATCGTCAGCGGTGCCGGGTCGGTCGCGGTCTCAGCCCGGCCGATCTTGCCGAATACGCGCTTCACCTCGGGCACCTGCCTGATCATTTTGTTCGTGTGCTGCAGGATCTCGCGTGCCTTGTCGACAGAAACGCCCGGGTAGGTCGTCGGCATGTACATCAGGTCACCCTCATCGAGCGGTGGCATGAATTCGGAGCCCAGCCGCGCAGCCGGCCACAGGCCGATGACGAGAATGGCAGCGGCCAGCGCCAGCGTCGCGCCCGGGAACCTGATCACCGCGTTGAGCACCGGACGGTACGCGGCGACCAGCGCGCGGTTCACCGGGTTCTTGCGTTCATGAATCACCTTGCCGCGAATGAAGTACCCCATGAGCACGGGTACCAGCGTGACCGAGAGGCAGGCCGCCGCGGCCATCGCGTAGGTCTTGGTGAAAGCCAGTGGCGCGAACAGGCGCCCTTCCTGGGCCTCCAAAGTGAAGACCGGCAGGAAACTCAAGGTGATGATCAGCAGCGAGAAGAACAGGGGCGGACCAACCTCGGTGGCTGCGTCCGTCATGATGCGCCAGCGATTCTGATTCGTCAGGGCTTCTCGCTCGATGTGTTTGTGCACGTTTTCGATCATGACAATGGCGGAGTCGACCATGGCACCGATCGCGATCGCGATGCCGCCCAGCGACATGATGTTCGCGTTGATTCCCTGCGCCTTCATGATGATGAATGCCACGAGTACGCCCAGCGGCAGGCTCAGGACAATGACCGCCGACGAACGCAGGTGGAACAGGAACAGCGCACATACGAACGCGACCATCAGGAATTCCTTGACGAGCGTGTTTTCGAGCGTCTTGACCGATCGCCGGATCAGGTCCGACCGATCGTAAGTCGTAACGACTTCGACGCCCTCGGGTAAACTCTTTTCCAGCTCGGCAAGGCGCGCTTTCACCGCCGCAATCGTTGCGGATGCATTCTCACCCCACCGCATGACAACGACACCACCGACAACCTCCCCCTCTCCATCGAGGTCCGCAATACCACGCCGCATCTGTGGCCCAACCCTGATTTCCGCCACGTCCGACAGGACCAGCGGCGTGCCCTGCGTGTTCACACCCAGTGGTATGACGGCGAGGTCATCGATCCCCTCGAGGTATCCCGTCGCCCGGACCATGTACTCGGCCTCGCCCATTTCGATTACCGACCCACCGGTCTCCTGGTTGCCGTTTTGTATCGCCCGCTTCAGGTCTGCCAGCGTTACACCGAAAGCCCGCAGCTTGTCAGGATCGACGACGACCTGGTACTGCCGGACCATGCCACCGATCGTCGCCACTTCGGCAACACCAGGTACCGTTTGCAATTCGTATTTCAGGAACCAGTCCTGCAGGCTTCTCAGCTGAGCGAGATCGTGCGCGCCGCTGCGGTCCACGAGCGCATACTCGTAAACCCAGCCCACACCCGTCGCGTCTGGCCCCAGGGAAGATCGGGCGTCGGGCGGCAGGCTCGATGACACCTGGTTCAGGTACTCGAGCACTCTCGAGCGCGCCCAGTAGAGGTCGGTGCCGTCTTCGAAGATGACGTACACGTAAGAGTCGCCGAAGAAGGAATAACCACGCACTGTGACCGCCTTGGGAACGGAAAGCATCGCGGTCGTCAGCGGGTACGTCACCTGGTCCTCGACCACCTGCGGCGCCTGCCCGGGGAACGAGGTCTTGACGATGACCTGGACGTCCGACAGATCCGGCAAGGCATCGACCGGCGTTTCCTTCACCGACCAGGCACCGACTGCAGCGATAATCAGTGCCGCGACCACCACCAGGACTCGATTCGCGACGGACCAGCGAATGAGCGCGGCGATCATCGTGAAGACTCCAGGCGCTCGAGCGCCGCATCGATGTTTGACTCCGAGTCGATGAGGAATTGCGCCGACGTGACGACACGCTCGCCCTCCGCAAGGCCGCTGCGAATCGCTACCCTGTCACCCGACTCGATGCCGATCGACACCTGGCGTGACTGGAAGCGGCCATCGCCCGCATCCACAACCACGCGGCTCGAGGACCCGCCACGGATAACGGCCGAGCGTGGCACGTGCGTGATGTTGGCGATCGGGGAGCCGTTGATGACGACGCGCGCGAACATGTTGGGCCTGAGCGTCTCGCTCTCGTTGTCGAAGCGGAGACGCACCTTGAGCGTCCGCGTTTTCGGGTCCAGCTCGGGGTACACGTAGTCGACCGTGCCCGTCAGAAGCCGGCCCGGCAGGTAGTCGAGTTCGACGGTCGCCGTCTGGCCGGGCTCTACCCAGGCCGATTGTCGTTCGAACACCTCGGCCAGGACCCAAACCCGGTCCAGGCGGGCGACCGACATGACCTCGGTGGCGGGTGTCACGAAAATACCCTCTCGTACGCCGAGGTGTGCGATTACCCCGTCCGCCTGCGCATACACGCGAATGCGCTGGTTGGCTTCGCGATCCCGTTCGAGGCGCTGTATGTCCTGGCTGGTGACGCCCAGCGCCAACAACCGGTCGCGTGATGCGTTCCTGAGAACCGTATTCTTGCTCGCAAGTGCGGCAAGGTACTCTTGCTGGGCATTGACCAGCGTCGGTGAGTACAGTTCGAACAGGAGCTGGCCTTTGGTAACGGGATCTCCCGTCGCCGTCGTCGCGAGTCTTTCTATCCAGCCATCGACTCGCGTGTGCACATGTTGCAGTGTGTCCTCGTCATAGCCGATGTACCCGACCGTCTCGATGATGCGCGGCAGCGTGCCGCGCTCCACGACCGCCGTTCTCACTCCGAGGTTGTTCACCATTGTGGGATCGATCGACACCACGCCCGGGGCTGATCCCGCTTCATCGGCATAGACGGGCACGAGATCCATACCCATCGGCGACTTGCCGGGTTCGTCCCTGCGGAAGTTCGGATCCATGGGCGCAACCCAGTAGAGGACCTTGCGCTGGGCATCTCCGGGCGCGTCCGCAGCCGGATCGGGCGACCAGGCGCGTCCGAGCAGCAGACCGATAAGCAGTGTGGTAACGAGGGCAACGCCAATCACGATGTTCCTGTTCATTGTTCCATTCCTCCGAGGTTGGCGAGCGTTGCGTAGCTCTGCAAACGCTTTACCTGCAGACGAATGCGTTCGAGCCGGGTATTCAGGTCGTCGATGTAGCCGCGCATCACGTCGGCAAAATCGCCGGTGTCACTCTGGTAGGCGAGTAGTGCTGCTTGCGCCTGGTCTGCCGATTGTCCGAGGATCTGCGATTCGTAGAGCTCGAGCCGCCGGCTCAGATCGGTCCAGCGCGCATATTCGATATCCAGTTCGCTCCGCAGCCTCGCCAGCAACTCGGCCCTGGACTGCAGTGCAGCGCTGCGGTTGCCAAGAGCCGCGGCGAGCTTTCGATCCTGCCGGTTTTCGCTGAAAAACGGCAGGTCCACCGACACGGACAGGCTCACGAAGTCGGACCGGGACGAACCATCCGGCAGGAACCCGTCCCGGTAGCCATAGCCGACGTCGAGCGCCCAGCCCGGTTTTTTCTGTTCCTCTGCAATCCGCACCGCCGCCTCGCGGGCCGATATCTCGGCGCTGGCCGCCGATATCGCCGGGTGCTCTTCAAGACCGGCACGCAGGTCTTCGAGTGACGGCAGCGCATCCCAGGCCGGCAGCTTCATGGCCAGGGGGCGGTACGCGTCCTGCCCAAGCCACCGCGATAACGCCGCCTGGGCTTCTGCCCTCGCCTGCTTCGTTTCCATGAGGCGCACATCGAGCCGACTCAGCTCAAGCTCGGCGCGCAGCACGTCATGCTGCGTTTTGCGGCCGACGGCGTACATCGAACGCGTCACCGACACCAGGTCTGCGAAAAACGGCCGCGACTCACTGACCAGGTCCAGTGCCTGCTGCGCGTAGTACGCGTCGAGCCATGCGATCCGGGCCGCTGCGAGCACGTCGCGGCCGCGGGCGCTGGCGCTCTCGCTCATCGCGTCCGCGCGGGCGCGCAGTTGTTCGGCGCCTTGCGCGCGCCCGCGCGGAAAAGACTGCCGCAGTCCGAGTTGCGCCTGCGTCATGCCTTCAGCGGAGAATCCGCCGCCACTGACGGGGTAGTTGGCAAGGCCGACCCGTAACACGGGGTCCGGCAGTGCACCGGCGGCGACCGCCTGTTCCCGCGTGGCGCCGGACTGCGCAAGCAGCGCCATCTGGCCGGGTTCACCGGCGAGGGCCAGGTCTTCGGCCTCGGCGATCGTTAACGGCACACGTTGCTGCGCCGCGACAATGGATGGCCACGGCAAAGACGCCATGACAACGAATACTGCGATGTAAGCGGGCGCTCGCCCGTGATGATCTGACATGAAGACAACTCCTGCGTGAAAAACCGAGAGGGTTTACGGCGCAGGAATGGCTAGTTCAGATAGACGCAGTTGAGCTTGTGAATGGGTGGAAAATTGCCCGGCGGATCGGGCGGGGCAACCGATGCTATGTACCGTGCATGCGCCGGGTTGGCGCGGCACGACATCGGCGGCGGTGCCGCTTCCACATCGGGAGTATCGTAAGGCTTGACCGCGCCGGAACGCGCGTCGACGTTGACCTCATCGAGTTCGCAACACTCCGCCGCTTCAAGCTGGATCTCCGGAGGGCAGCAATCGTGGCCCTGCTCGACGACTTCGAGGGCCATCGTGCACGGCACAAGCGCGAGATTCAGGCAAATCGCAAGCAACAGCGCACTGGCCCGGCGACGGCCGAGTAAGCTCCATTTCCTTGCGAAACCTCGAATCATCCTGTGTTTGTAGACCGTCACGCGCCCCAGTGCAAGGAAATTAGTCCGAATTCGGACCTATTCAGGTGTGGTTTCGCCGCTGTCCCTCGACAGTGTCAGCGACAGGATGCTGTGGCGAATCTCCTCACCAAGCACGAGGCGCGCGTCAGCGCCGATCGACGTGATGTCCTCATCGAACTCGATATTCCCGTCGGCATCGCGGCGCAGCACATCCTGCTCATGCAGCATCTTGATGAAGTCGTGGAATAGCGTTTTGTTGAAGAAGTCCGGCGAATGCAGGCCGTAGATCATGGACAGGCGTTCGGCACTCTGCTGGCACATCGTTTCGAGCCGGCTGCGTGACAGCGTACCGGAACCGTTGCCCACCAGGATGGCGATGACCAGGTAGAAACGCTGCAGCATTGGCACCATGGACTGGCCAAGCATGAGCAACTGGAAAGCCCTGGTTGACCCGGCAGGGGGCCGCAGCAGAACCTTCTTGCGCTTGCCGTGGCTCAGGATGCCGAGATCGATAAGCGAATTGATCGCCTCCGTCGTCACGTCGTCGACCTCGTCATAGCTCCACTTGAGGAAGAGTTCTTTCTTCATGAACGGATAGATCAGGCGGATGAGGCGTTGCAGCTCCGTGTGTTCGAGCTTCTGACCCTGGATGAAGCAACACGCAACCGATGCCGGTACCGCGAACAGGTGCAGGATGTTGTTGCGGAAGTAAGTCATGAGCACAGCCGTGCGCTCTTCCATCCGGATGACTTCTCCCATCGGGTGTGGACTGCGGCTGATGACATTGAGCTTTTCGCCATGCGCGATGATTTCGTCCGGCCCCCAGTCCGGCAGCGTGACGAGTTCCGAATACTGGAAGCGGCGCAGCAGGTCCAGGCTTACCTGCAACTGCCTGCGCAGTTCGGTAAGACCGATCGTCTGCTTGGGTGTCGCCAGCAGGACATAGGCCAGCAGGCTGATCGGCGTTACCGCCGCAGCGGCATTGATGTTCTCCATGATACGACCGCCAACCTCATCGACGATGCCCGCGAGCCAGGGCGGTCGCTCCCCGTTCTCGGCTTCGTAGTGTCGCCACCCAGGGTGGGTACGGTCGAGTATGGGTTCGAGCTCGATGGGTTCGCCGATATTCACGCTGACCTTGCCGAAATGGTCACGCAACGACTTGATGGAGCGGATGAGGCCGCCGATGGATTCCTTTTGCTTCTCCGCGCCGCCGAGTTCGCTGATGAAATCGGCGCCCTCGATGAGTTTCTCGTACCCGAAGTAGATCGGCACGAACACAATTGGGCGCTGCGGATTCCTGACGTAAGAGTTCACCGTCATGACCAGCATGCCGCCTTTCGGCTGCAACAGGCGTCCGGTGCGGCTGCGCCCGCCTTCGATGAAGTACTCCATCGAGTACCCCTTGCCGAGAACCTGTTGCATGTACGAATCGAACACTGCCGCGTACAGGCGATTGCCCTTGAAGCTGCGGCGTAGGAAGAATGCGCCGCCGCGCCGCAGGATACCGCCGACAATCGGCAGGTTGAGATTGATCCCGGCTGCGATGTGCGGGAGGTGCAGGCCCTCCTCGTAGGTCACGTAACCGAGCAGCAGGTAGTCGAAGTGACTGCGGTGACAAGGTGCATAAATGACCTCCTTGTCCTTGGCGACGTCGTGCAGTTTCTCCATGTGATTGACTTCGACGCCGTCGTAGATGCGGTTCCACAACCACCGCAGCAAGCGCACCATCACGCGAATAGTCGGGTAGGAAATATCCGCGGCGATCTCGAGCGCGTATTTCTCCGCCTTGCGTCGCGCAACTTCCTGCTTGCGGTAATCGTCGCCGCTCTCGGCAAGAATGACGCGCCTTACATCGGGCGAGCGAAGCACCTGCCTGATCAGCGTACGTCGATGTGAAAGATCCGGTCCGACGGTCGCTACACGTCGCTTGCGAAAATGCACCCTGAGGATGCGCGACACCTTGCGAAAGGCGATCTCCGTTTCCTTGCCCTCGGCACCGATGGACCGCAATGGCAGAGCGTGGCTGAAGCGCAGCAAGGTGTCCCGCCCATGAAGGATCGTCGCAAAGAACTTGCGTGTGCGGCCAATGACGTCCCAGTTTTCCGAAAACAGTATCTTGAGCAGCGACCGTTCTTTCTCCGGCGATCGCCCCCAGTAGATTGCGACCGGGATCAGCAGCAGTTCCTCGTCCCCGTCGCGGGCCGCCTCGACGAGGCGCTGCAGGCGCTGCGAGCCCAACTTGCGCGGGCGCCTGTACCAGAACCCCTGCATGCGTCGCAGGACCACGAAGCGTCGGTACTCGCGGTTGCCGCAGAACTCGAAGCCCTCCGTCGGGGACGGCATGCCACGCTTCGCAGCGGCTTGTTCGAGCGCCAGCACATCGGCCAGGCCGCCCGTCTCGAGGACGTAGCAGACCTGTGCGTCCGGGTTCGTGATCAACTCCGTGGGTACGTCGGGCTGAATCGCGGGGCGTGCCCAGATAGAGAACACCTTGCCTGCCAGCCAGTAGAGTGGGCGCGAGAATATGCCGGCGATGTTCATGGCGCTCAATTCTACCCAAAAGATACGCCCAACAGGCCGTTGACAAGCAAGAAAAACTGGCGTCGGCAATCTCGTTTCTGTGACCGCCTTCATGCCACAACACGCTGTTTTGCGGAACAATTCACGTGTTGGGGCAAGACTTCACCCGAGACGACAAATGAAGAACCTGATCATCTGGGCAGTAATCCTTGGCGCCGCCGGCTACGGCGGCTCGAAGCTGTTGTTGCACCACAAGGTCGGTCAGGGTGTCGACCAGGCCGTCATCATTGCCTCGCCGTTCGTCAACATCGAGTACGAGGGTGTCAGCTCGACCATGTCCGGCCAACTGACGATCGATGGCATTACGGCACACATCTCAGGCTTCGACGATCCTATCTACATCGATCGCCTCGGCATCGATACGCCGAGTTACTTCAGCCTGCTGAGCCTTGCCGACATCCGGCAGAACATCCAGTCACCCGACGACGTGATTCCCGGGTATTTCGGCTTGCTGATCGAAGGCGTCCACATGCGCGTCAACTCGGACTATTTCAAGCGAGCCTACGCCGCGTCGGTGGACAAGATCAGCGACGAGGCGCTTCAGCAGGACGCAGCTCGCTGCACAGGCAAGTACGGCTTCTCGCCCGAAACATTGACGAGGCTCGGGTTCACCGAACAGGTCGTATCGGTCACCGCGCACTTTCGCAAGGGCGAGGGCGAGTTCGCCATCGAGATGACATCGGATGTCGAGGACATGTGGGCTTTCGACGCGAACCTGACGCTCGCCGGCGACATGGTCAGCGAAATGGCCAAGGGATCTCGGTTTCGCCCGCGCATGAAAGACATGCGCATTATCTTCGAAGACCAGTCCCTGAACGCTCGCGTCGAAGACTACTGCGGCGCACTCGGCTTGTCGGCAGAGGAGATACAGGCGGCGCAGCTCGCGAAGCTGCGTTATATGGGCGATCTTTACGGCATCGAGTTCGACGAGTACGTGATCGACCCCTTTATCGAATTCCTCGGTGGCAAATCGACGCTCGTCGTCACGGCGCGCCCGTCCGAACCGATTTCCCTGAGCCAGATCAGCCTGTACAGGCCGAGCGACGTACCTGCACTGCTGGACCTGTCGGCAGAAGCGCTATAATCGCTGCATGAATCTACGCCTCGCTGCGTTGGCAGCACTCCTGTTCTGCGCACCCGTGGTGGGGGACGACGCGGTGTTCATCCAGGTCCTGGGAATCGCGCAGGATGCCGGCTATCCGCAAACCGGCTGCTACAGACCGCATTGCATGCGTGCCTGGCAGGATTCGTCCCTGCGCCGCAAGGCGAGCGCCATCGCCGTTGTCGATACGGGCCACAAGACCAGGTACCTGTTCGACGCGACGCCCGACATGCGCGAACAGCTTTACGACCTGCATCGCAGCGCACCTGACGACGCGTTGGCGCTGGACGGCGTATTCCTGACCCACGGTCACATGGGCCACTACACCGGGCTGATGCACTTCGGCAGGGAGGCCGTCGGTGCTGCGGGTATCCCTGTGTACGTCATGCCACGAATGCACACCTTCCTGGCGAACAACGGGCCATGGGATCAGCTCGTCCGTCTCCGGAATATCGAGCTGCGTTCACTTGAAGACGGCAAGGCCGTGGTGCTGAGTACCCGGGTGACGGTCACGCCGTTCCTGGTACCGCATCGGGACGAATACACGGAAACGGTCGGTTATCGTATCGAGGGACCCAACAAATCGGCTGTCTTCATTCCGGATATCGACAAGTGGGAAATGTGGGACACGGATATTCGCGACCTGGTGAGGTCCGTCGACTTCGCGCTCGTCGACGCGACGTTCTTCAGGGATGGCGAGCTGGGTGAACGGGACATGAGCGAGATCAAGCACCCGTTCGTTACCGAGAGCATGGACCTCCTGATGGAGCTCGACAAAAAAGAAAGGGCCCGTGTGATCTTCATTCACATGAATCACACGAACCCTTTGCTCATTGACGGCAGCCCGGAACAGGCCGCAGTGGAGAGCCGTGGCTTCCGCTACGCCCGAGAAGGACTCCGTCTCGACCTTTAGTCGTTGGTCGCGTCGTCGATTGCTTCGTCGATTTCTTCCTTCTTCTCTTCCAGAAGGTCACCGACTTCCGCCGCTGTGTCCTGAGCCTCGTTCATCGCATCGGAGACAGCCTCACCAGCACTCTCCGCGCCTTCCTCGACAGCATCAGCGAGATCGCCTGCGGCCTCTTCCGCGTCGTCCATGACGTCACCCGCCATGTCCTGCGCCTCTTCCACGACATCGGCTGCCGTCGAGTCACCTGACCCGTCCGACTCACCGCCACCGCAGCCTACAAACAACAAACTCAGCGCCAAAATCCAATATTTCATGCTTTTCTCCTCCCAATAACATCTCTACCTTAATACTTTCTCGAGGAAATGCCCAAGATACTCGTTAATTTCCTCGATATTACCTGCCAGTCGGTGATCGCCATCGACCAAATGCAGTGTAGCACTGCATCTACGCGCGTACCGAATGCTGTTCTCGACCGGAACGACGTCGTCATGCCAGCCGTGCACGATCTCTATGGGTATCGCCGGAGGCTCCGGCGTAAGCTGTTCGTAGCCCTCCATGAAATAGGCCGGCGCAAGAACGAACAGGCCGACCGCGCCCACCCGGCTCGCCGCGGCCGTCGCCACATGCCCGCCCATGCTCGAGCCAACGAGGACGATCCGGTCGTCGACACCGGCGCATACCTGCACGCATTTGGCGACGCGTTCTGTCGGGTCGGCGATACCCTGGTAGTCGATGCTGTCCGCCGTGCAGCCAAGCCCCCTGGCCAGTTCCGCCATCGCACGAATTTTCGTGCCCCACGGACCGCTCTCCTGGCCGTGTGAAAAAAGTACTGTCGTCATACGAGTATTCCGTCTCCGGTATCACAGTGTTCTTCAATGTGGCGAACCAGCAACCAGTCCCGGTCCTGCCCCCAAAAAATTTCCTCGCCGAGCCGCACCGTCGGCACGCCCCACGACCCCGACTCCACCATCGACTCGCGGTTCTCCTCGGTCGGCTTGCGCCAGTCGTCCCCGGCCATTGCGTTGAGTACATCCGGCCAGAAAAGGCCCGTGCGGCCGGTTACTTTGCGCATGCCTTTGTCGGTCGCCACGTCGACCCCCTCGCTCCAGATCGCGGTACCCGCATTCAGCAGGAACTCGCGCCCTTTGTGTTCCGATTCTGCGTACCGAAAGACGGCCAGGCATCGTTCGATGCCCTCGCCAACCGGGTCCGCGATCTTGCCAAAGGGAACACCCAATCTCGCCGCCTCGCGACTCGTGTCCTTCGCGATGTACAGGAGCTTCACGCGCGGCACCTGCACGCCCCGCATGACCAGTGGCAGAACCGGCCGCAGTTTCAATTCGAGGCCGAAAGCGTCGGCGATCGCGTACACACGCCTGAGCGCAAGGTAGGAGTAAGGGCTGCGGAACGAATGAAAAAACTCGAGCGGTGGCAGGGACCTTGCGGCGGCCGGCGGCCTGGCGGGGAGCGAGAACCGTGCCGCCTGGCGCAGGGAAGCCAGCAAGGCGCTCCGCTTGCGCGCGGTCGCGGCGCCGACTTCGCCGAGTCGATCGATGAGATAGTGCAGGCGATCAACGCCCCAGAACCACTCGCCGGCGTAATGCAGCATCGCACTGTTGTAGTGGCCGAGGCGCTTCTGCAACGCCTGGGAATCCTTGACCATCTGGTCCCCTGCACCTGCTTTACCGGTGTCCGCACGGCGTGCGGCAGCCTCGACGTCGCCACGCCAGTAAATGCCGAGGACCTCACGCATCTCGTCGAGAAAATCCGGCGACTGCGCATGGGCCGCGAGTTCATCGAGCAAGCCTCGTCGATGCTCAACGGGTGGCGTCGCGCCGCGATCGAGGAACGGGATACCGAGTTCGGCCGCAACGCGGCGTGCGTCCATCGCCGCGTACTCCGATTGCAGCTCCGGTTCGGGACGGTACTCATCGCCAAGCGCCTGTGACAAGTAGATATGGAGTTCGATGTCGAACTGCGCCCGCAGTTCGGGCAGGTAGTAAGCCAGCAGGTAGGAATATGGGTCATCAAGCTGCAGGAACACGGAGACTTCGTGTGCCGCACCGGTCAGTTTGCGGCGCAATTCGCGTGACGAACGCTGCACGCGACGCGAACCCGGGCTAAGGAGCAGGTTCAGGAGCTGTGAGCGTGCCTTGTTCTTGATACTCAATCTTCGTCCCAGGCCGAAGTCGGCTTCCACAACAACTCGTCCAGGTCAGGCTGCCAGCGGTATTTTTTCATATCCACCCTGCCCTTCGACATCACGACGCCTTCCTCGGCAAGGCGGTCTCGTTGTGTACGAAAGGCTCGAGTATTCGCACCAAAGGCACTCTTGCCCGACGATGTAATTACGCGATGCCACGGTAGCGCAAGGTCTTGTGGCGAATGCCGCAGTGCGTAGCCGACTTGCCTGGCACCGCGTGGTATCCCGGCGATTTCCGCGACCTGGCCGTAGTTCGCAACACTACCACGCGGAATTTCCAGGATCGTCTCCCAGATACGGCGCATGCGCGTCTCGCGGTCCACCTACCTCAGTCCCAGGCGCGCCTGTATTTCGCGCCGTGCGTCCGAGAGAACGGTATCCCGGTCCAGCGAATCGAGGATCTCCTTGACCACCTTCTTCGGGCCGCCGTCGCCCCACGATTTGCCTTTGGCCAGGTATTTTCCGGCAGCCTGCCCGACCAGGTACGTGCTGTAGTAGGCAATGGCGCCCTGTGCGCCCGCCGTGAGTATGGTGGACAGGCCGAGCGTGCCGACTTTGAGCGCGCTCGACACCAGGTGCAACGCCCAGACCGTGGTCATGAGTGCGGCCGATTCGGCGACGATCACGCGCACTATGGATCCCGCCTCCTTGCGACTCAGCGGCAGGTCATAGACGCGGGAGAGGTGCACGACCATACCGACATCGATGAACGCTGCCGCGAACAGGTCGGCAACCGGCACGGGATTCAGTGCGACGGCAATACCCTTGCCCACGCAATAGGTGCGTACCAGCTTGTCACCCAGCTCCTGGCGGGCCGCGAGAATCCGTTGCCCAACCTGGTCGGAGAGGTCGGCGGCGAAGAGGCTCGCATTGAGCGCGGCGAGCGTCTTGCCCTCGGCGTCGAGAACCTCCCAGAGTTTGAGACGCAACGCGGCGACATCCGGCACTCGCGCCCTTGCGGAGACCACTTCATTGCCGGCGGCATCGACTTCGATGAGTGTCTGCGGGCGCGGTTGAGCCGCGGCGACGATAACGTGGTTCGGATTGATCAGTCCGGTGGTCTTGCTACGCACGGATGCCACGAGCGACTCGCACTCCTGCTCCGTGTACAGGTCCGATTTATTCAACGCGATCAACACCGGGCGCCCCTGCGCGAGCAGGGCTTTCAGCGCCGTGAGCTCCGTCTCGGTAACGTCGCTGTCGATGACGAAAATGACGAGGTCCGATCGCCCGGCGACTTCTTTGGCGAGCGCCTCCCGATCCTCCCCGCCCGCCTCGTCGAGCCCCGGCGTGTCGATCAGGAAGACGCCTCCGGCTTCTACCTCGTTCCAGGCCTGCATCGATGAGAAGCGTGTCTCGCCGTGAATCGGGCTGACCGAAAATCGCTCTTCGCCGATCAGGGCGTTGAGCAGGGACGACTTGCCCGTGCTGACGCGACCGAATACCGACAGGTGCAGATGACCGTGCTCGATCTTGTCGAGCATGGCCTGCACGGCATTGTAGTCGTGGACGAGGGATTCGCGCACACCCTCGGGCAGGCGCGAGTCGTGCACAAGCTCGCGCAGGCTCTCGCGCGCGAGACCAAGATGGTCGGTGCCGGAGTCACCGCCTGCCCTAGTCTGCTTTTTCGGCCAGGGCCATTTTGGTAATGCGGCGTACGCCCGCTTCCAAATGCTCACTGATTCCTTCCTCGAATGCCTTCGCAGCCACCTCGGGCAATAACTCGCCGTGACGCGACAACGTGAGCACAAGGCTGCGGCCAAGTGCGTCGAATATCAATCCGTAGGCCACGGCATGGACCAGGCCGCCCGCAACGGTACCGATTCCCGGGAACGCCTTGAGGCCGTTGCCCGCCACGGCCAGCGACAGTGGCAAGGCCCTGCCGACACGGCTCTGACTCAGCGTGAGGAACTCCTCGATATCGAGATCGCGCGGCGCCGCATCATAGAGCTTGCAGAGCTGTTGCGTCATCGAAGTGCCAATATAGCCCTGGATGAGAATGTCGGTGCCGGGACTGATCGCAGCCAGCGCACCGATAATTGCCTTGCGCGTGGAGCTGCGGATGATCTGCTCGGAGCGTTGCAGTCGGTACTCACCTTCAGCCTCGGCGAGACGGGCGGCGGCCATGCGAAAGACGGCGCGTTCACGCCGCGCATCGAGCGATGGCCCCTCCTGGGCCAACAGCCGATTGATTGCTACGACGAGCACGCCGATATCGGCCGGCCGCGTGCGCCGCCGGCTCGTCTCCTCGCCCCCCGCACCGCGTTCGATCACCTCGACTTCACCACCCGCAGAGACGGCGACCACGTGGTCCCGATCCAGTTGCCCGCCAATCTTGTCGACGCGTTCGAGCAGGGTCTGCATGAGCGCCGCCTGTTCCTGCGCCGAGTAGCGATCGGCCTTGTTGAGTACGATAACGAGCGGTTTGTCGAATTCGAGCAGGGACTTGATCGCTGCAACTTCGGAACGCGTGAGGTCGCTGTCGCAGACAAACAGGACCAGGTTGGCGCGCCTGGCTTCCTCGACCGCCAGGTCCGTCAGGCCGCCCTCGTGGCCGCCGATGCCGGGCACATCGGTAAGCAGGATCTGGGCACCGCCAGCGTCGTGCCAGCGATAGTGACGGACGTCGTCGGTAGACCCGCCTACCACGTCGACGACGACATTCGCCTCCGGTACGAGCGCCTTGATCAACGAACTCTTGCCCGAACTGACTTCGCCGAAAAAACAGAGATGCACCGCTTCCCTGCGTGCGGCGAGTTCCTTGAGCTCGGCCTGCGCAGCGCCGACATCCACACCTGCGGCTTCGGCATCGCGCAGGCGCTGTTCGATATCGGCCTGGGTCAGTGGCTCTGCCTGGATGGCTCTCGCGGGTGCAATCTTGCGGCGAATAACGAGACGCCAGATCAGCCAGGTAGCCGTGAGCGCCAGCAAGACCATGACACCCATGTACGCGTAGAGCAGGATCGCAGGACCGGCCTTGAGCCGGTCCCAGACGTTGAGTGCCGCTTCGGAGATGAACAGCAGCGCGCCCGTCGCGATGATAAAGACGAGCAGTATGACGACCGCAATCGCGACGCGAATGAATCGATCGAGTTTCATAGGCGCAGATTACATCAATTGCGCCTCGATCCACCGGTCGATCTTGGCTTCCAGCATCGACAGCGGCATTGCACCGTCGCGCAGTACCTCGGTGTGGAAGGCCTTGATGTCAAACTCGTCACCGAGTCGTGCCTCGGCATTGTCGCGGATGGCGCGAATCTTGAGTTGCCCTACCTTGTAGGCCAGGGCCTGGCCCGGAATGGCCATGAAGCGCTCTGCCTCCGAGACAGCACGTGCCTCGGCGACCGCAGAGTTTGCATACATGTAATCGAGAACCTGTTGCCGGGACCAGCCCTTGGCGTGAATTCCCGTGTCCACGACCAGTCGAATCGAGCGCCAGAGTTCCGCATTCAGGCCGCCGAAGTACTGGTAGGGGTCGGTGTAAACGCCGATCTCCTTGCCGAGTGACTCCGCGTACAGGCCCCAGCCTTCGGAAAAGGCCGTGAAGCCGCCGAAACGGCGGAAATCGGGCAGGTCCTCGTTCTCACGCTGGAGCATGATCTGGAAATGGTGCCCGGGGATCGCCTCGTGCAGGAACAGGGACTCCATCGCCCAGTTCGGACGGGCGGACAGGTCGTAGGCATTGGCATAGAACACGCCCGGCCGCTCGCCGTCGGGCGTACCCGCCATGTAGGAGCCACCCGACGCGGACTTCTCGCGGAACGGCTCGACGCGCCGCACCTCGAAGCCGGTCTTCGGGAAGATCTCGAAGAGCCCCTTCGACAGCTCCGAGACATGGTCCGACATGTCGCGGTAACCCTGGATCAGCTGTTCGGGCTCGTCGAAGAAGAACTGCGGATCGGAATTCATGTACTCGAAGAACTCCTTGAGGTCGCCTTCGAACCCGACTTCCTCCATCACGGAGTGCATCTCGCCGTGGATACGAGCAACTTCGTCAAGACCGACCTGGTGAATCTCTTCGGGCGTCATGTCGGTCGTGGTACGGATACGCACCATGTACTCGTACCAGGACACGCCGTTGGGCTGGGCGTAAAGGCCGACCGTCTCGCGGGCGTTCTCGAGGTAGTCGTCGCCAATGAAATTGCCGATGCGCTGGTACGCCGGGATGATCGTGTTCATGATCTTGTCTGCATACAGCGCGGTCAGGCGTTCACGATCTTCCGCGCTGAAGTCCCCGGGCATGTTCCTGACCGGGGCATAGAAGTTGCTGTCCTCGACGTTGTCGACAATGTGCGCATCGATCTGCGGCTGCAGTTTTTCCATCAGGATGCGCGGCTGGGTAACGCCGGCCTGCATGCCTTCCTGCATGTTGCTCACGAGCTGGTCGATGATCACCGAGAAGTCATCGGCCCGGGAGAGGAAGTCCTCGTAGTCCTTCACCGTCTTGAACGGGTGCGCACTTGCACCGCTGCCGAGCTGGACGAAGAAGTTGGTTATCGAGTAGAACTGGTTGATCGGCTGCAGGTGGAACGGGAACTGGTTCCCTTCCAATGACTGCTCGCGATTGATCCGGAAGATATCGTAGCTGAGCTGATCCTGGTAACCGAGCTGGCCGCGATCGATCTCGAGGAGGCGCCGCAGAAATTCTTCGTCCATCGCCTTTTCAGCGGCCCTGTGCTCGGGACTGTCGCTGTTGGCCATGCGGTCGTTGAAGCGATAATCGCCGATGAACGTCGCACTCAATGGATTCAATTCGAGGCCGCGCTCGAAATGCTCGTCGAACAGCGCGTGTAGCGCCGTTGGGGCATCAACCACCGTCTCGGTGGCAACGGGCTCATCGTTACCGCCGCAGGCAGCGGCAAGACAAACGGCAGCCAGCACGGCTGAAAGTCGCAGATTCATGTAGGTTCCCCGGAAAGCGTTTATTGATCTAGAGACCATCGCGGCCCCGTATTGTTCAGGTGATCATAAACCCAAGGTCCCGCTGCGCAAAATTGGCGAGATTCGGTGCCACGACGTCCAGGTCGCTATCGGGAATCCCGAACCACCTGGCCAGCGTCGCCGCGTACTGGTCCGCCGAGGTTGACGGGATCATGCGCCCGCCTCCGATATCCTCGGGACCGTCGATCTCGAGCACGGGGTAGCTGCCGTACAGGTCGCCGCCGTTGACCGCACCACCGACCACGAGCTGGTTGCCCGCCCAGGCATGGTCCGTGCCATCGCCGTTCGACGTCAACGTCCGGCCGAAATCCGATTGCGTGAACGTCGTAACGCCGTCCGCGATCTGCAATTCCTCAGTCGCGGCATGGAAAGCCGCAATGGCGTCGCTAACGCCACCCAACAGCCCCGGCTGGTTCTCGTTCTGGTCGTCGTGCGAATCGAAGCCGCCGGCCGCAACGAAAAAGATCTGGCGTTGCATCTGCAGTTCGTCGCGCACGGCAATCAGGCGCGCAACGGTCTGTAGCTGCGTTCCCAGCTGCGACTGCGGGAACACTGTATTGATTGTCGGCGCATTGGCGATTGCCGCCGATACTGTGCCAGCCGCGTCAATGGACCGGCGCTGAACTTCGGCGTAGCCGCGTTCGTAGATCGTGTCGTACTGCGCATCGACGACACGCCCGAACGCGAGGCGCTGCTCGTTCAGGATATCGCCCGGCGTGGTTGAGAACCCCTGGTACTGGACCGGCCCGCCCGGGCCCATGACATAGGCAACCGTTTCATCGGCCGACTGGAACAAGTTCGAGCCGAACAGGGATGCATTGGTCGCCATCTGCTGACCGGCAACGCCGTCCCTGATCAGGTCCGCCATGCGACCGGCCCAGCCGGTCTTGCTCGGCACGTTGCCGCGCAGCGAAGTCCATTGGTCCTGCTGGTCGTTATGCGAGAACAACTGCGGGGGTAAGGTTACGGAGCGGTTCTGGTATTGCGTCTTTGTTGCCGGTTCGACGAGCGGGCCCACGTT
>JAOUNK010000021.1 GCA_029881015.1 Gammaproteobacteria bacterium
ATCACACAATCGCCCTAAAATCGATTAGAATCCAGGTACTCTCAGTCTTATGCTCACCCGAGCCAAGGTGAGACGTAACTCCCTGAAAAGCGGGTGTAGTTCAATGGTAGAACATCAGCTTCCCAAGCTGAGAATGAGGGTTCGATTCCCTTCACCCGCTCCACCTGCCCGCTGTTCATTGGCTCGCCAATCCGGGGTAGTATTGCTGCCAATACCGTTGAGAGTCTCCGTAATGAACAATTTACGTCGCCGAATTCCTGGTTTCTTCGCATTAGCCGCTATCGCCACAACGCTCTCTGCCTGTGGCGGCGGTGGTGGCGGTGGCATCGGGGGCCCGGGTCCGGGCAACAACAGCGGCTGGCAGTCAGGCGTGTTTAACGACGCCTCTACCTACTTCGGCAGGTGCCAGGTTCCGCGAGCGGGCATAAACCCGGCGACAGGCAATCCCTACGGCGACATCCAGGGGACCACGCTGGACGAGAATAATTTCCTGCGGTCCTACAACAATGACACCTACCTCTGGTACAGCGAAGTCACGGACCGCGATCCTGGCAACTACAACGATCCGCTTGTCTACTTCGATCTGCTCAGGACAAACGGGGTAACCCCTTCGGGACAGCCGAAAGACAAGTTTCACTTTACCTACGATACCGACGACTACTACCAGCTATCGCAGGCCGGCGTCTCTGGCGGTTACGGTATTACCTGGGCGTTTCTTTCGACCACTCCGCCGCGCGAACTGCTGATCGCGTACACGGAACCCAATACGCCCGCAACGAATCTCGCCATGCCGCTTGAGCGCGGCGCGCGAGTTCTTGCGATCAATGGCGTCAGTATTGACGATGGCACGCCGGCGGGCATCGATACGTTGAATGCCGGCATCTACCCCGAGCCAGGCCAGACGTATACGTTTACGTTCCAGGACCCCGGGTCGGCGGGAAGCCGCGACGTGGCGCTCACCGCACAGAATATTACGTCGGCACCGGTACAGCATACGCAGGTCTTCGACACGCCAACGGGTCAGGTCGGCTACCTCGCGTTTAACGATCATATTGCCACGGCCGAGCAAGCCCTGATCGATGCGGTCAACCAGTTGAACGCTCACAACGGCGGGCAGGGTATCGACGACCTGATCGTCGACCTGCGCTACAACGGTGGCGGGTATCTCGCGATCGCGAGCGAGTTTGCGTACATGATCGCCGGCCCGGCACAGACAGCAGGCCGCATCTTCGACAACCTCACGTTCAATGACAAACACCCGGCCACCAACCCGGTGACCGGGCAGCCGTTGACGCCGACGCCGTTTATATCCACCGCATACGGCCCGCCATTCAACGGCACTCCAGGACAAGCGCTGCCGACGCTCGATCTGCAGCGAGTCTACGTGCTGACCGGGGGTGGAACCTGCTCGGCCAGTGAGGCCATCATCAACGGCCTGCGTGGCATCGGCGTCGAAGTCATCCAGATTGGCTCGACAACCTGCGGTAAGCCGTACGGATTCTATCCGACGGACAACTGCGGAACGACCTACTTCACCATCCAGTTCAAGGGTTCCAACGACGTCGGCTTCGGTGACTACGCCGATGGTTTCTCGCCGGCCAACGCGTCGGGTCCTGGCGAGGACGTCCCGGGGTGTTCCGTGGCGGATGACTTCACGAAGCAGTTGGGCGATCCAACCGAAGGCCGGACTGCCGTGGCGCTCGCGTACCGCGACGGGCAAGCCTGTCCGGCAGCGACCGGGGGCACACCGGGCGTGTTGGGCAAGGCCGGCCAGCCGGGAGAATTCGCGGAGCCGTACGTACCTAAGCCACCCTGGTTGACCAACCTCATCCTGGGACCGGAAAGCCAGTGAGCCATGTAATGAAGATGATGCTGATTCCCGTATGCGCTGTGGCGCTTGTGGGTTGCAAGAACGTCGTTCCTGACGCGGAGCGAGCAGCTTTGATCGTCAATCCGACTGACGAGAGTCGTGCTGCACTGCAGCAAGCGGTCGACGCGGCCCTGCATACCAGTGTCGCATTGGCCGATAATGCATTGACCGACACGAGCCTGCTGGTCATCGAACGGCAGGTCCCTCGATCGATCGAGGGGGCTCCGGCTCAGGGCAGAACGATGGAAATGCCGTTTCAGTTCCGCCTCGTGACCGATGGCACGAACTGCGTGCTCATCGACCAGCGTGATGAGTCCCGGTACGTGCTCGCGAACACCGAGTGCGTCTCGGAGCAGACCTCCGCGCCGCCCTAGAAGCGCTGCGTCAGGCAATCTTTCTCTGGAAGCGGTTGATCTCGGGGTGATCGGCGGTTGCCGACAAGTCCGTCACGGCTGCGTCCAGGTGAATGCCACGTTGCCCGAGTTCAGCGAGCAGGTGCTCATAACAACCTTCGGTAGCGCCCAGGTATTCGGGCGGGCAAACGCCTTTCCGCGTGAACATTCCGGTTAGTACCTGGCGGGCGGCGATGGCACACGTGTAGCCTGTTGTGCGTGCCATGGAGTTCGTTCCGGTTGCCGCGTCGAAACGATCGAGCAGGTAGAAATCGCGTCGTTCGCGCCTGCCGTTGTGCTGGCCTTCCATGATGACCTGCATGACCGTCAGATCTTCTTCGTCTTCCTCGAGCCGCCATTGCTCGATCAGGAGGCGCGACGTGACGTCGATCGGCCGCACTTGCGTGCCATCGACATCGATGCACTCCGTATTGAAAAAGCCGCTGTCCCGAAGGGCGCGCGCCAGGTTGGCGTGACCGGGATAGCGCATCGTCTTTTCCTTCATGAAAGGAACGTCCAGGGTGCGGGCGAGGCTGCGCAGGCCGTCCGTATTGAAAGCCTCCAGCGTGCCGACGCCCTTGAAGTCGATGAGTTCCACGTCCGACAACGCCGGTCGCACCACCAGTTCGCCGTGTTCGACAAAGCGAGCAGGGCGCGTGAACTCCGCCATGACGTCCAGCGGTGAGAATACAGCCTTGTATTCATAGGGCCAGGAGCGGACAACCGGCAGGCCACCGACCAGGCAAAGGTAGGATTCCACCTTGTCCATGTTGCGGTGCACATGGCCGGCGATCACGTTGGACAGGCCCGGTGCGACGCCGCAGTCGACGATGGCCGTAACGCCGCGTTGCTTTGCCAGGTCATCCAGTTCGAAGGGGTCCTCCCCGAAGAACGAGATATCGACCACGTCTTTGCCTGCGTCGATGATGCGGCGCATGGTCCGGAACCCGATATCGCCCGGAACGGCATTGACGACGAGGTCGGCGTCACCAATGACCGCACCCAGCGTTGCGTCGTCGGACGCGTCCTTGCAGGCCACCTGGATACCCGCTTGATCGCGGAGTTTGTCCAGTGATTTCTCCGAGCGATCAACGGCGCGTATCGCCCAGCCCTGCTCGCCGGCCAGGTCCCTGGCAATCGCACCGCCGACCAGGCCCGTTCCCAATACCGTTATCCGCATGTTGCTCTCCAGGCAGCCCGGGGACTTACCGCGAGTGTCTGCGATGGGGGTGAGCAGGGGCAATGCGGAGTTCTACTTATCTGTTTGATTTAATTAAGAAAGATCACATTGTGAAACCCATCGAAGCCAACGGTTTTACATAAGTTGAGCGCGGAAGAAAACAGCCTCCCTGTTGCCATTTGGAGACATCTGGACGAGCCCCTTTTTTTGCGCCACAGTGCCGGTACAGGCAGCCGTATCCGGCAGTCAAAAAAAACTACTCCGTGACAATCTGGGCAACACGTGGAACGCGACCGACAGTCCGCATTCATTCAGTATCCGTCTCAACAAGAGGCGTTCGGTTTTCTTGAAGGTGTGCTCGCCGACCCGAAAGGCCTCGGGCTGCTGCATGGCCCGGACGTCGCCGGCAAGTCCGAACTCATCGAGCAGATCGCGCAGAAAGTGCGGGAACGCGCAGACGTCGCTGTCGTGGATGGCTCGCAGCTCAGGCCGGCCGCCTTCCTGAATGCCGTACTCGCGGAGTACGGCTACGAGCTCGAACTGGGTTCAGTGGACGAACTGCTGAACATGATCAACGTCTTCGGTATGCAGCAAGCCAAGACGCGCGAGGCGCCCGTTCTTATTCTCGAACACTTAAATCGCATGTTGCCGAGCACACTCGCCGTGCTGTGCAAACTGGCGCAACTGACCTCTGAGCAGCGCTTCATCGTACGCATCATTTTGGTGGGTGATCGCTACTTCAGACGTGTGATCGACTCACCGCGCATGTTGCCTATCGCCATACGCCTGGTTGGCAGCTTCGAGATGAAGCCGCTGACGAAGCGCGAGTCACTTGTCTACCTGTCGGCGAGACTCAAGGCGAATGGCGTCGAGAATCCGGCAAGCGTCATTCCCGCCGAAATCAGTGATTCCTTGCACGTGGTGAGCGAAGGCTGGCCTGGAAATCTCGACCGGATTGCGGACTCGATCGTTGCCAGGGAACATGATTTTCCGCTCAGGCTCGAAGACCTCGGCGTCGTTCGCACCGATAGTCTGTTCAGCACCTACGACAAGGTGTCGGAAGACGACCGGGACGTGCCGCTGCTTGACGACGTGGTGGAGCCGGAGTCGCCGCACCTGATCATCTCGCACAACGGCCAGGTAGTGCAGGAAGTGACTCTCGACTCGGCCAGAACCCTGCTGGGGCGCTCGGCTTTGAGCGATGTCGTCATTGAGAACCAATATGTTAGCAAGCAACACGCGATGCTCGTGCGCTCCGATGGGGGGCTGGTGCTTCTCGATCTGAAGAGCCGTAATGGCACCTACGTCAATTCGCGGCGGGTGCAGAGCCAGGTCTTGCGCAGCAACGACGTCATCTCAATCGGTGACTTTCGCATCAAGGTCGTGTTGCCGCCGAGTTACGGTGCCGCAATGTTCGGCGGGATCGAAATGACGGATACCACCAAGATGATGACAATCGAAGATGCTCGGCGAGCCCGAAAGGATGAACAACACCGTCTCACTGAAGTTAAGGGAAAATACAATGAACAACAATAAATGGACTTTCACACTATTGACGGCGGCCGTCGCAGCGCTCTCAGGTTGCGGTGGTGGCGGCGGCGACGGCGCCTCTGACGCGCACGGGTTCCTCTCGCTGGGTATCAGCGATGGCCCGATTCACGAGGCGCAAAAAGTCTGCATTACGTTTACAGACATCGAGTTGAAGCCGATGAACGGTGCCTCGACGACCCTGACGCTGTCCAGTCCCGAGAAGATCAATCTCCTCGATTTCCAGGGCACAAACACCATGCCGATTCTCACCAGCGAGCAACTGCCGGCGGGTCAGTACGAGTGGATGCGCCTCGGTGTCGACGCGGTGCGCGGCAGCAATGGCGGAATGGGCGATACGGGCGACCCCAACGTCTGCGATGGCGAAGCTTCCTACATCGTCATGAACGACAACGCGGTCCACAATATTTACGTTCCCAGCGGCGAAAACAACGGGCTCAAGCTGCATGGCGGCTATACCGTGCCGGTCAACGACCAGGTCAGTCTGACAGCGGAATTCGACCTCGGTAAATCAATGACCGCACCGCCGGGGCAGTCTCCGGACGTGATGCTCCGGCCGACCATCAAGCTCGTGAACAACAATGAGGTCGGCACGCTAACCGGGCAGGTGGCTAACGCGCTGGCCGAAGCCGATGCGTGTCAGCCATCGGTGTACGTGTTCAACGATGGTGTGGTGCCCAATGGCATCGAGGACGAAATAGAAGATGCCGACGATCCCGTTGCGACCGCCATGGTCGCGGCGCGCGACCAGGCGGACGGGACCGTCCAGTGGCACTACACGATCGGCTTCCTCCTGGCCGGCCACTACGAGGCGGCCTTCACGTGTGATGGCTCGGCATTTGAGCCAGCGAACGGGTTGCCCGCGCAAATCAGCACAGGAGCGACGGAAACGGTAGACTTCGCAGCACCGACCACCTGACAGGAGCTGTCTTGCTGCCACAACTTGATGCGACCGAAGCGAGGGTCATCGGCTGCCTGATCGAGAAATCGATCGTGACGCCTGACCAGTACCCACTGACACTCAATGCGCTGACCAACGCGTGCAACCAGAAATCGTCGCGCGAGCCCGTGATGTCCCTGAGCCAGGGAGAAGTCCAGCACGCGATTCGCATGCTCGAAGGCAAGCACTTCGTGCGTGTCGAAGAGAACTTCAAGAGCCGTGTGGAAAAATACACGCAGCGGTTCTGCAACACGCGGTACAGCGACCAGCAGTTCGACCCGGCCCAGCTGGCTATCGTCTGCCTGTTGTTACTGCGTGGCCCGCAGACGCCCGGTGAGTTGCGGTCGCGCAGCGGTCGCCTGCATACCTTCGCCGACAACGAGGAAGTCGTCCTGGCCTGCAACAGACTGATCGACCGGGAAGGTGAGCCGTTGCTGGTCAAGCTGCCGCGCAAGCCGGGCCGCAAGGATGCCGAGTACATGCACCTGTTCTGCGGGCCCGTTGATACCGAGGCCTACGCGGCCGAAGCGGCGCAGACCAGGAGTCCACGGCCGCCACCGCGGTCCGACGTGGCGGAGCTCGAAGATCGGGTGGCAAAACTCGAGGCGGAAGTCGCCCGCCTGAAGGCGATGCTCGGCTAGCGCAGCTGGCTGTCTTTTGAGCCGCGGCGGTTGATCGAGCTGCGCAGCTTCGATGCTTCGTCGATTTCCGACTGGCACTTGACGCACAGGCGTACCCCGGGCACGGCTGCACGCCGTGCCTCAGGGATTGGCGCATCGCATTCTTCACAGTTCTTGCGGCTCTCGCCACGCGGTAGCTGGGCGCGAGCGTGTTTCACCGCGTCCTCGATGGTCGCGTCTATCTGGTCCTGAACCGCGCCGTCTTTTGCGAATCCGCCTGCCATGTCGTGCGGGGTCCGTCAGGGCTTGCGGAACAGGAAGGTAAAGCGGTCCGTGTTGCCACTGACCGAACGGCGGCCGACCTCGTATTCCAGCTCGTCGTCGGCACGGAAGTGCAGGTCGGAGTAGTCAACGAACTCGAACCCCGCGGCCTGGACTTCCTTGATCACCAGGACCGGATCGATGCGGCGGCGGTTCTCGTTGTCATCGGCTTCCATATGGCGGCGCGTGTGATCGACGATGCCGTAAACGCCGCCGCTCTTCAGGGCTTCGAACGACTCGCGGTGCATGAGCATGCGGCCTTCTTCGCCAAAGTTATGGACGTTGCGGAACGTGAGTACCATGTCGAGGTCGTCAACACCGAAATCGAATTCGTCCATCGTGTAGAGGCGCGCGCCTTCCGGGCGATGTGTGTTTTCGTTGGTCTCGAGGACTTCGACTTTTTCGAAGCCGGGCAATGTCAAAATGTTCTCCTGCACGCGACCGGTGCCGAGCGCAACATAGAGCTTGCCGTTGTCCGCGAGCACCGGGGCCAGGATGCGCGTGTACCAGCCACCGCCCGGGAGCAGTTCGAGCACCCTCATGTCGTCCTGCAGGCCGAAAAACTTCAGTGTCGCCAATGGGCGGCGGTTGCGATCGCGCTCGGCATCGGCGGTGGGACGGCCTTCGGCCGCCAGGGCAGCTTCAACTTTGGCATCGATTTCGCCGGCGTAGGCGAAGGCTGACAGGAACAACAGGCAAAGGACTGATACGAATCTCACGGGGCTAACTCCTCGGTAAAGATGATGCCGTATCATAACCAAAGGCGGCGACCAGCGCCCGGGTTCGTCGTTGCCATGCACCGCGGCCACTAGGGTTCGTAGCACTTTCCGATCAGCCACTTCTCGACATCCTCGGGGTCGGCAATGCGCTCGTAGAACGCGTCGATGTAATTTCTTAAGCTGGACCTGGAAGGGCGCGTCAGCAGATCCTGCTCGTCGATGATCCGGTACAGCACGTCCTTTTTCTCCTGGAAGTACTGGATCGTCGTCTGCAAGCGCTCATCGTACTTGCAGGGCCCCTTGTACAGCCGCATGCGGACATTCGGTAAGCGGTAGCGCGGGTTTGGCTCGGCGTACTCCGCGTTGACGAAACCCGAGAAGTCGAAATCGTAAGCGACGGGCGTGTACAGCGACTCACCCTTCGGCGCCATCAGGTCGACATTGTGACAGCAGTCTCTATTGGGCTCCGAACGCATAACCGAGTACTCGGTGTTGCCGATCATGTACTGGAAAACGTGTACCAGGACTTCCTGGTCGGGCTCGAGGTAGTTCCGGGTAACCAGGCCGACGTTGGCCTTCTTCATGCCAATGCGCTTCGCAACGGCCTTGTCCTCCTCGATCACGAAACCGAGCCTCGTGCGCGTCTTTTCGTCCTCCAGGTTGACATAGGTAATGCGCATGAGCCGTACCGCGAAGCTCTTTGGCGTGAGTACGTGCAGCATGCGGTAGGCAAGGTACTCGCGCAGCACGTATTGCTCATACTTCGGCTCTGTATTCTGGCAATGCGTAACGAGCTTGAGCTTGTCCTGGCCGGCAAACAGCGTGCCGTCGGTCTCGCTCTTGAGGAAATTAAGCCGTATTGGTGCGAAGTCGCAGTGGTCTTTATCGCGGCGGTAGTTGCCCCGGGTACGCAGCTTGAGACTCAGCCGGCGAACACTGCCGTCAGCTTCCGTGTAGGTGAATGCGCCGTCCAGGTAGGCTTTGTCAGGCCGCACATCCATGAGCGCGGCCAGCGGCGCTTCGATCGTGACGTCGAGAACCGCGTCGTCGGCAAACAGCGGTGCTACCCCCGGGTAGGTGCCTGCCTGGACACCGAGGGGCAGGAGCAGGGCGGCGATGATGCGATAGATCATATGAACCTGGATTATCCCGCATTGGTCACGGCGAGTGAAGCGGATCGTCTAACGCGGCCGCGCACCGCGCAGGCCCATCATGGCAGCGTCGATGAGGTCGAGCGGAAGTCCCCGGCGTATTTTCCGGACGACCTGTTTGCGGATTCTGCGCTTGGTTGCTGCATGCGCATGCAGATCCAGTTTGCGCAATGCCCGCGCCTGGGCCTCGGCGCATGTTGCCAGGTCGTCGGCGTCCACCAGCGTGTCGAAGAAGCCGACGTCGAGCGCGGACTCCGGATCGAACTCTTCCGACAACGTAACGGCTCGCTGGAAGGCCGCCGGGGTGAGGCGATGACGCAGCGTTGCAGCCGCGACACGCGGCATGGTCAGCCCGATGGCGACTTCGTTGGCCGCAATCCTGAACTCGCCACGACAACCCAGGATGTAATCACCCGACAGCATCAGGAAGACGCCCATCGCAAAACAGTGGCCATTGCAGGCCACGACGACGGGGTAGGGATAGCGCATGACCCGCGCCGTCAGGGCGTACCCCAGCCGCAGCATGCGCAAGGCGTTGCTGCCACCGCGCTTCATTACCTTGAGATCGAACCCCGCGGAAAACACCGACTCGCGCCCGGTAAGGATCACGCTCGCCTCGTCGGCTTCCGCCTGGTCAAGCGCGCCGTAGATCGCCCTTAGCAGGTCGGGCGAGAGTGCATTGCGCTTGCCATCGTCAATGCGGATGGTTGCGACGTGTTCGTTCAGGCTGTAGTGAACGTCCTGCAACGTTCAGCCGTAGGCCGGTTCGTTGCCCGGCTTCCATTTGATGCTGCAGCCAATACTGGGTACCTGGTGCTCGCTGACGTCGGCGCCGGCCAGCACGGCATCGAGCGCGGCCCGTACATCGTGTCCGTCGACCGGCTTGTCGTTGGAAGGTCGGCTGTCATCGAGCTGGCCACGATAGACCAGGCGCTGCTCGTTGTCGAACACGTAGAAGTCGGGCGTGCAGGCTGCAAGGTAGGCCTTGGCGACATCCTGCCCGGCGTCCAGCAGGTAGGGGAACGTGTAGCCCCAGGTTTGCGCTTCCTGTTTCATCGCCTCCGGGCTGTCGCCCGGGTAGCGTTCGTAGTCGTTGCTGTTGATGGCATAGATGGCGACGCCGCGCCGGGCGTATTCCAGGCCGATACGCGCGAGTTCCCCACGAATGTGTTTTACGAAAGGACAGTGGTTGCAAATGAACATCACGAGGTAGGCATCGGCACTGGCGGCAAGCGAATGTTGCCTGCCGTCCGGATCGGGCAGGGAAAACGGTGGCGCGGTTGTGCCCAGTTCGAGCATCTGCGATTCGACGGCTGGCACTTGGGATTCTCCTGTAGTGACCGATTCGAGCTTAACAAATCCTGGATGCCGGCCACCATGCCGATGCCGGCTGGTATCACACCGCGATCAGAGTCTTGCCGCGAGCCGGCTGCCCTGGTCGATGGCGCGCTTGGCATCGAGTTCGGCGGCGACATCCGCACCACCGATGACATACGTGGGGACACCGGCAGCCTCCAGCGGTTCCTGCAATTCACACAAGGGGACCTGGCCCGCGCACAGGACGATATTGTCGACCTCGATCCAGGTCGGGTTCTCGCGCTTGTCGCCGTAGCTGACGAGCAGGCCTTCGTCACCGATACGTTCGTAGTTCACATCGCCGATCATCCGCACGTTATTCATCTTCAGCACGGCGCGATGAATCCAGCCTGTCGTCTTGCCCAGGTTGGCGCCATGCTTGCCGGCCTTGCGTTGCAGCAGTGTGATCTCGCGCGCCGGTTCCGGTCGTACGCGCTCCGCGGCAAGCCCGCCACGTGCCTCGGCCGGGTCCACGACACCCCATTCGGCCAGCCACTCGTCGAGATCGAGGGTCGGCGAGTGCCCGTCGTGCAACAGGAACTCGGCAACGTCGAAGCCGATGCCCCCGGCGCCGATAATGGCGACACGCTGGCCCACAGGCGCCCGGTTGCGCAGTACGTCGATGTAACTGAGTACCTTCGGGTGCTCCTGGCCTTCGATTTTCGGGTCTCGCGGCGTAACGCCAGTTGCGACAATGACGCCGTCATAGCTCCGGGCCAACAGCGACTCCGCCGTGATCGACGTGTTCGGGTGCACGTGCACACCCAGCAGCTCAATCTGGCGATTGAAGTACCCGAGCATCTCGTGAAATTCTTCCTTACCGGGAATGACCTTGGCCATGTTCAACTGGCCGCCGATCTCGCCGGCTGCCTCGAACAGGTCCACCGTGTGGCCGCGCCCGGCCAGTACCAGTGACGCCGAAATGCCCGCCGGTCCCGAGCCAACGACCGCGAACCGCCGGCTGACGCCGGCCTTTTCGTAGTTCAGCTCGGTTTCATGGCAGGCCCGCGGATTCACAAGGCAACTGCTCATCTTGTTGGCGAAGGTGTGATCGAGACAGGCCTGGTTGCAGGCGATACAGACATTGATCTCGTCGACGCGGTCCTCGCGCGTCTTGAGGACGAACTCCGGATCGGCCAGCAGCGGGCGCGCCATCGAGACCATGTCGCTGCAACCGTCGGCGAGAATCTGCTCAGCCGTCGACGGCAGGTTGATACGGTTGGAGGTCACGAGCGGAATGGTGACTTCCTGCTTCATCTTCTTCGTTACCCAGGCGAAGGCGCCGCGTGGCACGGAGGTCGCGATGGTCGGGACACGAGCTTCGTGCCAGCCGATACCCGTATTGATGATCGTGGCGCCCGCAGACTCAATCGCCCTGGCCAGTGCAACCGTTTCTTCCCAGGTGTTGCCGTCGGGAATCAGGTCGATCATGGACAGGCGGTAGATGATGATGAAATCGTCGCCAACGGCCTGGCGCGTGCGCTCGACAATCTCCACCGGCAAGCGCATGCGCTGCGTAAAGTCGCCACCCCACCGGTCGGTACGCCGGTTCGTGTGCGTGACCAGGAATTCGTTGATGAAGTAGCCTTCCGAGCCCATGATCTCGACGCCGTCGTAGCCGGCCTCGCGCGCCCGTTGCGCGCAGCGCACGAAGGCGCGTACCTGTTTCTCCACACCCGAGGTCGACAGCGCCCGCGGCGTGAACGGCGTAATCGGCGAGCGAATCTTCGAAGGCGCTACCGCAAATGGATGGTACGCATAACGCCCGGCATGCAGGATTTGCAGCGCGATCTTGCCGCCCTCGGTGTGCACCGCGCTGGTCACCACCCGGTGTTTGGCGGCTTCTGCCCGGGTGCTCAGCTTGCCGGCGAAGGGCTTGACCCACCCGGCCCGGTTGGGCGCATAGCCACCCGTAACGATGAGTCCGACGTCACCGCGCGCACGCTCGGCAAAGTACGCGGCGAGGCGGTCGTGTTTATTACCGTCCTCGAGTCCCGTGTGCATCGAACCCATCAGCACGCGGTTCTTGAGTGTCGTAAACCCCAGGTCGAGTGGGGCGAGGAGGTGGGGATAACGGGCGTCGCTCATGACCGGTAATCTTACGCGTGCGCCGCCAGCGTTTCCTCAATGAGCGGCTTGTATCGGTCCGCGAATTTCTCCAGGGCCTGCCGCGCCTTCGCGAGGTGCTCATCGGTCATCGGCAATGACAGGAAAAGGTCGCCGCGGCTGCATATCGACACACCGTCGAGAAGCAGCTCGATGTGCAGCAGCGGCCGCAACTTCCTGCAGCCAGCCGTGATGTCGGATGGCCGCTTGGTCGGCTCTCTCGAGAAATGCAGTGCGATCATCGAACCCATGCCGTTGGCGTACAGGGGTACCGATTTCGCGCTGAACATGGCGTTGAGCGACAACCGGAATGCTTCGGACCAGTCGAAAAACTCGGCGGCGCGCGCCGCGGTATACACGTCGCGCATGCCGGCACACCCGGCTGCCATCGAGCAGACGTTATTGTTGAACGTGCCGGCATGGGCGAGGGCGCCTTTGCGCCGCGGGTCGTAATGCGACATGATCTCGGCGCTTCCGCCGAACGCACCTGTCGGCATGCCACCGCTGATAAACTTGCCCAGCGTCGTGAGGTCGGGATTGAAGTCCAGCATTCCCTGGATACCGGCCGGACCGAGTCTTGCGGTCTTCACCTCATCGAATATCAGGAGCGCGCCCACCTCCTCGGTCTTTTGCCTGAGCATGTTCAGGAACTGGCGGTTGCCCTGGATATTCCCGCCCGCACCCAGCACCGGCTCGATGATCACCGCGGCCAGCTCTTTGCCAACCCCGTCGATCACGGCCGACGTGCCTTCGATATCGTTGTAATCCGCGAGGACGAAATCGAAGGGCACATTGAGCGCGCTTTGTCCGCCCAGGAACTTGACGACGCCGCCGTGGTAAGCGTCATTGAACGCCAGTATTTTTTCGCGACCGGTCACAACGCGCGCCGTGCACAACGCCATGAGATTGGCTTCGGTGCCCGAGTTGCAGAAGCGCACCTGGTCGAGCGAAGGGAAGCGTTCGCACAGCAGTCCTGCCAGCTCCCTTTCGTAACGCGTCGGGGCGCCCATCGTGATGCCGCCCTCCAGGGCTTCGTGAATTGCCGCCTTGATGACTGCGTTCGAATGCCCGAACAGGGCCGCGGAGTATTCGCCGACGAAGTCGACGTAGCGGTGCCCGTCGAGATCCGTCACCTCGGCGCCGTCTCCGCCGACCAGTGTCAGGGGGAAGGGATCGAAGTGCAGGACCGTGCGCGTGTTACCGCCGGGCAGGTAACGAGCGGCTGCCTTGTCCGCGGACTCGCTCATGGGGTTGGCCGCGACGAAACGCGAACGTGCGTCTTCTATTGCATGATGCAGATTTTCCATTGGTCCCGACCTATGCGAGTGACTCGATGACGAGCGCAATGCCTTGCCCAACGCCGATGCACATCGTGCAGAGCGCAAGCTTGCCGTTGCCGGCGAGGAGTTGGTCCAGCGCGGATACGGCCAGTCTTGCACCGCTCATGCCGAGCGGGTGGCCCAGTGCGATGGCGCCGCCGCGCGTGTTAATGCGGGGGTCATCATCGGCAAGCCCCAGCTTCCTGGTGCATGCGAGCGCCTGGGCGGCGAACGCCTCGTTGAGCTCGATCACGTCGAAGTCATCCAGGCCCAGGCCCAGTCGTTGCAGCAGCTTGTTGGTTGCAGGCACCGGGCCAATACCCATGATCCGCGGCGCTACGCCGGCGACCGCCATTCCCAGGATGCGAGCCCTGGGTTCAAGCTTGTTGCGTGCGGCACCCGCTTCCGATGCCAGTAGCAGGGCCGCGGCACCATCGTTGATTCCCGAGGCGTTGCCGGCCGTGACGGTGCCGTTCGGGAAAAGCGGCTTTAGCTGCGAGAGTTTTTCGAACGACGTCTCGCGCGGATGCTCATCAGCATCGACGACCAGCGGATCCGCTTTGCGCTGCGGGACGCTGACCGGGACGATCTCCCGTGCCAGGCGGCCATCCTGTTGCGCGGCGGCGGCTTTTTCCTGGCTCCACAGTGCAAACCGGTCCTGGTCTTCACGACTGATCGACAATTCACTGGCGAGATTCTCGGCGGTCTGCGGCATGACGTCCGTGCCGTACTCCCGGTCGAGCTTCTTGTTGATGAAGCGCCACCCCATCGTCGTGTCGTACAGGGTCTGCGTGCGGCCGTAAGCGCTGTCGGCCTTACCGATGACGAACGGCGAGCGCGACATGCTTTCGATTCCGCCCGCGATCATCAGGTCGCCTTCGCCCGAGCGAATCGCGTTTGCCAGGCTGCCTATTGCGTTGAGGCCTGAACCGCAGAGTCGATTGACCGTACACGCCGGCACATCCTCGGGAAGTCCTGCCAGCAGGCTGCTCATGCGCGCGACGTTGCGATTGTCCTCGCCGGCCTGGTTGGCGCAGCCGAGCATGACGTCGTCGACCGTGGCCCAGTCGACGCCGGGATTACGGTCCATCAGCGCCGCGATCGGAATCGCCGCCAGGTCGTCTGTGCGAACTGACGCAAGCGCGCCGCCATAGCGACCCACGGGAGTGCGGATGCCATCACAAAGAAATACGTCGGTCATTGCAGTTGTCCTGTTCATCTGTTGCTCAGGTCGGCGGCAGGATTGCTGTGCCGGTTTTTTGTTGCACTTCGTCAAAGCCGATGCCCGGTGCCAGCTCGACGACCTGGAATCCCTTTGGCGTGATATCAACGACAGCAAGGTCGGTGAAGATGCGAGAAACGACGCCCACACCCGTGAGCGGGTAGGCGCATTTCTCGATCAGTTTCGGTTCGCCATCCCGGGTCGTGTGTTGCGTGATTACGAAAATGTTCTTGACGCCCTGTACCAGGTCCATGGCGCCGCCCACGGCAGGAATGGCATCGGGCGCCCCGGTCGACCAGTTGGCGATATCGCCATTTGCCGATACCTGCATGGTGCCGAGCACGCAGACGTCGATGTGGCCGCCGCGAATCATGCTGAAGCTGTCGGCATGGTGAAAGTACGACGCGCCGGGCAGGGCGGTAACGTATTTCTTGCCCGCATTCATCAGGTCCAGGTCGCGCTCATCGTCGGCGGGTGGCGGGCCCATGCCGAGCATCCCGTTTTCCGTGTGGTAGATGAACTCGCGGCCCTCGGGCACGAATTTTGCGACGAGCTCGGGAATGCCAATGCCGAGATTGACGTACGAGCCATCCGGTATGTCCTGTGCGGCCCTCGCGGCCATCTGTTCTCGCGTCCAGCCGGTGCTCATGGGTAACTCCTTTCCGCCGCGATGAGGGTGTCCTCATGCACGGGTTCGGAAACCTCGACGATGCGATTGACGAAAATGCCGGGCGTGATGACGCTCTCCGGATCGATGCCGCCGCGTGCGACGAGCTTGCGCGCCTGGACAATCGTGGTCGTTGCGGCCATGCACATCAGCGGGCTGAAATTGCGGGCCGTCTTGTTGTAGGTGAGGTTGCCGAGCCGGTCGGCAACCTCGCACTTGATCAGCGCGAAGTCGGCCTTGAGCCAGGGCTCGAGTACGTACTGTCGCCCGTCGAATTCGCGCACTTCCTTGCCCTCGGCGAGCACGGTGCCGACGGTGGTTGGCGTATAGAAGGCCGGGATGCCGGCGCCGGCAACCCGAATGCGCTCTGCGAGCGTCCCCTGCGGGACGATTTCGAGCTCGATCTTGCCTTCCCGGTACAGCTTCGGGAAGACTTTCGACTGGCTGGAACGGGGAAACGAGCAGATCATCTTGCGGACCTGGCCGTTACCGATCAGGGCCGCCAGGCCCACTTCGCCATTACCAGTATTGTTGTTGATCACGGTGAGCTCACGCGCGCCGTGATCGATGAGTGCGTGCAGCAATTCGATCGGGCTGCCCGACGCGCCAAAACCTCCGACCATGACGGTCGCACCGTCCGGGATATCCGCGACGGCTTCTGCAACCGTTGGGCACGTCTTGTTAATCATTCCAGGAACACCTCTGTTTTCTCCCACAGGGTTTCGATTTGATCGATACGGTTGGTCGCATCGTCCTTGAGCGCTCTTGCCACGTGTGCCACGAGCAATTCGCTCATCGCGACAACCGGTATGGAACTGTCAAACGGCCCGATTGCCGGGACTTCGATCCGGCACCACGCGCTGGCGAGTTCGACATAGGGGGACAGCGGGCTGTCGGTTATCGCCACGATGGCAACGCCGGCGTCGGCGAGCAACTGGGCCGCCGCCAGGGCCCGGCGCCTGTAGCGATAGAAGTCGAACACGATGGCAGCATCGTCAGGCCCTGCGTCGCCAAGCGTGGACGCGTAGGAGTGCTCCTCGAGCGACTGCACGCGCGGCCGCACCATCGACAAACCACTGTGCAGGGCATGTGCACCGGCCCGTGAAGTCTCGCCGGACAGGATCCACACTCGCTCGGCCTGCACGATCGGTGCAACCAGGGCGGCCAGTTGCTCGCCCTCGATCACGTCGAATACGGACGCGATGGCGTCGTTGATCGCCATCCTGGCGGGTACCGCCTTGTTGCCATCGCTCCGGATGCGCTCGCTCGGGCGCGACAGGTGATGGGAGAGGTCGCTGCGGATGTGCTGTTGCAGCTGGGAATAGCCGTCGAAGCCCAGCTTGGTGGCGAAGCGCACAATGGACGGGCGGCTCGTGCCGACGCGGCTGGCGAGCTCGGAAACCGTGCCAAACGCCAGCAGCGTGGGTTCTTCCACCACGGCCTCTGCGATGCGCCTTTCGGTCGGCGTGAGGGCATTGCTGACCGCCGCGACCAGCTCCAGCGTCGATGTCCTCGGCCCCAGAATGTCCATATCGTTACAATATCACAATTCAATAGTACAATGTGTTACATTACGCTTGAATCGCAATTCTCAAAATGAGGTGTAACGTGGCGACGGCAGACAAATATGTGCCAACGGCAAGGGAAGCCGCCTTCCAGGGCACGATCGAAAACCAGAAATACGAGCGCGACATCATCAACGGCCTGGCGCCCTTCCTGAAGGACAAGGCGCCCACCGATATCAAGAATTTCTATTCGGCGGACGAACTCGCCGCGCTGGCCGCGCTGAAAGGCACGGCGCGCGATGTCGAAGCGCGCATGCCGGTCAAGATGACGCGCCATTTCTTCGAAATGGCCACGCACAGCGAACCGCTGCAGCGGCTCGTCAAGGCCAACCCCGACGAAACGCTCAACCTCGCGGGGTCCGAGGACCCGGGCTACCAGATGGACTTTGCCCCGGTCGAAGGACTGCTGCACAAATACGAAATGGGCCTGCTGTACGCAGTCTCGACCTGCTCCGCACATTGCCGGTTCTGCTATCGCGAAGAACTGATTGCGCAGAAGGAAATTGAACGCCAGGACGGCTCGGTGGCCAAGAAAGGCCTGGCACAGATCAAGGACGTCACCGACTACATTCGGGAACATAACCGGATCGTGGCCGCCAACGGCGGGCGGCACCCCGAAACGGGACGCGAGAAGTTGCGTGAAATCCTGTTGTCCGGTGGCGACCCGATGGTGCTTTCGAATCGCAAGCTCGGTGCGTGGCTGTCGGCACTGGCCGAGGCCGGCGTCGAGTCTATTCGCCTCGGTACGAAGGAAATGTCGTTCTACCCGAAGCGGTTTGACGAGTCCTTCCTCACGATGCTGGACAACTTCCACGACACGTATCCGGACGTTGGCTTCCGTCTCATGATTCACTTCAATCATCCGGACGAGTTTCTGCAGAAGGGCGCCGACGGCGAGTACCTCACGAATCCCAACGGTTCGCTCAAGTGGCACGATGACACGCGCAAGGCGATGGAAGGCGTCACGGCGCGCGGCTGGATTCATGTCGAAAACCAGGCGCCGATCATCAAGGGCATCAACGACGATGCGGATGCGCTGCGAATCATGCAGCGAGCGCTCTATCGTGCAGGCGTTGGCAACCACTATTTCTTCTGCGGCCGGGACATCGTCGCCTACCGTGCGTTCAACGTGCCCATCGAGACCGCCTGGCGGATTCTCAACGAATCCCAGAAAGGTCTGTCCGGCGTCGAGACGCATGCGCGGCTGTCGATCACGCACTACAAGGGCAAGACGGAAGTGTCGGCGGTTACCAGCAAGCCCATCCCCGGTGTGCCGGGAAGCGAGAACGGTGTGCTGATCTTCAAGATCCTGCGCAACGCCCTGTCCGCACCGGACCGTGGCAAGGTCTGTATCGTGGGACGCAACCCCGATGCCCTCTGGTTTGACGACTACGAGGATCGTGTGCTGTTCGACGAAGCGGGGCTCTATGACTACGCCCGGGTCGACAAGAAGTCGATCCAGATCGAAAACCGGGCTGACGTCGCGGTCAACGCCTGACCCAGGCGGCACGTGGATAAACGCAAGCTGCGGTCGTTCCTGCTAAACGCGGGAATGATCGCGGCCGTCTTCTTTGGGCTGCTGGCTTTCCAGACGCGCAACATGCTGGCGACGGACGGGCAGGTGGCGCCCGCGCTGCAGG
>JAOUNK010000022.1 GCA_029881015.1 Gammaproteobacteria bacterium
CTGTCACGACGGCGATGTCGCGTGGTCGATCGAGAATTGCGAGCTCTGCCATTCAGGGCAACCGAATACGCCTACCCAGGTACACCACAGTACCGTGCAGCAGCTCATCAGCAATACCGAGACCAGGATTGACGACGACAAGGAGGCGATTGAATGAAGCCCTATTTCGCGCGAATGCTCGCTGTGGCCGGCGCGCTTGTGGCGGGCTTTCTTGTCGTCGTCATGCATAGCGCAATGGCCGACGAAAACCCCAACGCGTTCAACCGCCTGATGAGGCCCGCCAGCGAGCGCAATGCCCCACCCGAAGCAGATGGAATTCACGACCCGACTGCGGACGGCACGCTGATGCTGCAGCCGCCACGCGAGGCGTTTTCCAACCTGCCGAAATCGCGTTCCGGGAACTACGTCGACTGGAATCGAGCCATTGATGACATGTTGATTGCACCCCGGTCGGACATTCGAAACGCGGATATGAACGCCGTTGTGCTCGACCTCAACATCGTTCGAGAGGTCAAAGGCTCGATGCCCGACGTGGTTTATCCGCACAAGCAGCATACGCAGTGGCTCGATTGTTCGAACTGTCACCCGGCAATCTTTATTCCCATGAAAGGCGCAAATCAGATCAGCATGGCGTCGATCTTGATGGGTGAGAAGTGTGGTGTGTGCCACGGCAAGGTCGCTTTCCCGGTTTCCGAATGTCGTCGTTGCCACTCGAAAGCAAAGCCAGTTGACCAAAACCAATCAGGATCTTAACGAATGCGAAGCAAGCCAATGATGTTATCAGCCATGGCGACACGGGTTGCCCTACTAGTCACGACGCTGTTCTTTCTTGCAGCGGCCTCGGCGGCAACAGCGAGTGGCGATCCCCTTGCCAAGAGACTAGCCATGGTCCATACGCTTCTTTTCGAATCAAGTGCGGCAAAACAGATCGAAGGAAGCGACACTGAGGCCGCGCTCGCCAAGCGTCGCGAGGCTATCAGTCTCTACGAGACGGCCGCGGCGGGCGGCAGTATGGAAACGCGTCAGGCGCAGCTCAACCAGGCCGTTGCAATGCTCTACGAAGCGGTTGGACTGGTATCAGATGGTGCTGGTGGTGAGCAGAAAGCGCGACGAGACTTCGAGAACCGGCAAAGTAGTCTTCAGGCCCTGTTGAGTGCGCACGAACGCATCATGAAGGAGAAAGGCAAGTCGCAATTGCACACGTTGCTGCTGGCAGAGATTGAGGAGGATTCCGAAATGGCGGAGGCGCTGCTGGCGGAGGGGCAATTCGTGGAGGCGCGTGTTCATCTCGACAGAGCGTACGAGGTCACGATGCTTTCGGTCGAACACGCACGAACCGGCGAAACTCTGACGCGTGAGCTAAAATTTGATACTCCCAAAGATGAGTATGCGTACGAACTCGACCGCAACGACACACATAGAATGCTGGTGAAGATGCTGCTCAAAGAGAAGTTGGAGAGTCAGAGCACGCAGAATCGAATTGCGGGTTTCATGGAAGCGGCTGATTCGTATCGCGATATGGCGCTACAGCACGCCGATGCCGGTGATTTCATTGAAGCAATTGACGCGCTGGAGCTGTCGACGAACGAACTCGTCAAGGCGATCCGGGGCGCCGGCGTCTATATTCCCGGGTAAGAAGTGCCGCGCCCTATTGCACTCGTTGTTCTGTTTCTGCTTGGCAGTGGCTTTGCAGCGACCGCTCTGTTGGCGCAAGGCTGGATCTCGCTCGAGAATGACGGGTTGCATGATCCATCCAATCCGTCACTGCGATTGTTGCAGGACCCGGAGCAGGCGCTCTCCGTGCTGGCGCCGGACAGCGCGGGTAACAAGGTGGATTGGGTCGCGGCAGTCCGCCAAGGGCAGATCCAGCCGCGGACGAGTGTTGACGGCACGCGCGTACCGGAGGTGCACGACAGTAATATCGTTATGATGAACACGCTGTCTTTGCCGGCGGTCCTGTTTTCACACGATGCCCACAATCTGTGGATGTCGTGTGAGATGTGCCACGACAGGATTTTCAAAGCGGAGATTGATGGTAACGACATCAGCATGAGCAAGATCCTCGATGGTGAGTATTGCGGACTGTGCCACGGCGCCGTTTCATTCCCGCTGACCGAATGCGATCGTTGTCACAGCGTAGTGGGCGAGGGTCAGCGTCCCGCGTCACAGAGCGGCATAGAGTTGGACCGGCTATGACGAAAAGGAAACGGACATCGATGCTGGCGTGGTTTGCATGTTTAACGCTGCCGGCCGCCATCGTGTGGGCGGAATATGGCGATATCATCATCAACGAGAAGGCTGAGCGGGAAGGTATGTCGCCGGTGATCTTTCCGCATTGGTTTCACCGTGTGCGCTTCCAGTGTTCCGTGTGCCACGTGGACCTCGGATTCAAAACCAAGGCTGGCAGCAACTACATCACGATGGACAAGATTAGCCAGGGACAATATTGCGGTGCATGCCATAACGGCGAAATAGCCTGGCCGCCCGAAACCTGTGATTTGTGTCATAGCGGCGAACCCGGTCTTGAGACAGGTATCAAGGGCGGTCACCAGACATCGGGTCCTGGAATCTACTGACAGGAATGACAATGCAAGCGAATGTCGGCAACAGGCGGGAATATTGCACGATTCACAACGACGTGCGGCCCCTGTCGTACGGTATTGTGTTGCTGGTGCTTGGTGGGTGTGCCGTGTCGAGCGAGCCCCCGATTCCTGGCTTCGACGGCGCCGATTATTGGGACTCGGGGCTGGTCTATCATCAACATATTGACGTCGCGACCATGAGGGCCGAGCTCTTTTCACCAGAGCTCATGTTGTCGGGCTTCATTAGCGCTGTCGCGGCAAGTGCCAACGATTTGTACTTCATCGATCAGGGTACAGGGCAGCTGGTGCAGGTCGATCTCGCGACGAAGACAGGGAAGGTGCTCGCAGCGCTGCAAAGCCCTACCGGGCCGGGCTTGTTTGCGGACATCGATGGCAAGGTCTTTGCGATTGATCGTGCGCGCCGCAGGCTACTTGTAATTGACAGTCATCTCGCCGACACCCGGTACCTGCCTCTCGGGCCGATGCTCGGTAATGCGCTGGACATCGCGGTAACGGGTCAAGGTCGATGGCTGCTGGTGCTTGACGGATTGCAGGGAACCATCGCGATGCTGGATTCCTTTGGTGGCGTACTCCAGGTCATGCGACCGGATTCGTCTTCTTCCATGCCCTTCGTCACGCCGCGGGCGATGGCTGCGACCGAACAGGGTTTCCTCGTTCTGGACGGCGGCGCCGACCAGGTAGTGGCCTTCGACGCCTACGGAAGGACTGTTGGCGTGCTTGCCGACGAAGACCTCAGTCGTGCAACTGCGCTGGCGGCGGATTCCTGCGGCCGACTTTTCATCGCCGATAGTGAGGGTCTCTACCTCGGATTCTCGGACATGAACTTTCCGGGACATCGTGCCAGCATACCGGAGCTCGAGGGCAGAGACATAAGTGATCTGTCGTCCGATGGGGCTTTTCTGTTTGTCGCGACACGCGCCGACGGCATTCACATGCTGTTGATCGACCCCGTGTGCGGTGAGCAATGAGATTCGCGGCCTTTATTCCTGTTCTCGCGTTGCTCTCAGGTTGTGCGGGTGCTCCCAGGGTACTCGACTACTACCCCGAGGGTGCAGACGCACAATCGCCGATGAGCTGGCCGGGGTCGTCGGATATCCCGAGACTCGAGTACGCCGGGCAGCTGCTCGGTGAGCAGAACTTCGTGACCAACGAGGCGGAAGGTGGTGGCGCCCGTTTCCTGCGCTGGTTGACGGGTCTCGGTCGAGGCAGGGATCGCATCATCCAGCTCGTGCGGCCGCAAACGGGAATCGTGGATTCGCGCGGCCGCATACTCGTCACCGACGGGGGCAGCCCGTCTGTGTTTGTTTTCGATGAGGTCAATGGGTCGTACGCAGTTTGGCGTGAGGCGATGCCAGGTATCGACTTTCTCTCGCCGGTTGGGATCGCCGAACTCCTGGCCGGTGGTTACCTCGTGGTCGATGCGGATATTGGCGCGATTTTCGTCCTGTCGCCGGACGGTGTTCCACTGGGCCGGTTTACGACCGAAACACTCTTACGTCCGACCGGGCTCGACATCGATCCGGATAACGGCGAGGTATATGTCGCCGACAAGGGTGCGAGCCACATCAAGGTTTTCTCGCCGGGTGGTGTTCTGTTGCGAACTATCGGCGTGGCTGGAGATAGTGCAGGTGAGCTCAACGCGCCTATGCATATTTGCATCAGTGACGGCAAGCTGCTCGTCTCCGACGCGTTGAACGCCAAAGTCCAGATTTTCGCAATGGACGACGGTCGATGGCTCGGCCAGATAGGGCGGCGCGGTCTGTACGTCGGTAACCTTGTTCGCCCCAAGGGTGTGACAACAGACCGCGACGGCAATATCTACGTGATTGAGTCCTACTACGATCATCTTCTGATCTACAACCAGAGCGGCGAACTCCTGTTACCTGTCGGTGGCACGGGTAACGGCATCGGGCGCTTCTTCCTGCCTGCGGGTGCCTGGTCCGACGAACGCGACCGGATCTTTATCGCGGACATGTTCAATGCGCGAGTCGTTATCTTCCGCTACGTGAGTACAGGAGCATGAGGCTGCAGCGCAAAGTGTTCGCTATCGTCTCCATGTTTGTCGGGCTGGGGGCTGCCATGCCCGCGCTCGCACAAACCGGCGCCGATGTGGCGAACAGCAAGCACAACCTGTCGGCAACGGGCGCAGGGCCCGTAAGCACATCCGACGATAACCAGGTGTGTGTGTTTTGCCACACACCGCACGGCGCGACAATTGCGCCGGAAGCGCCTCTCTGGAACAGGCAGCTGTCGACACAGACCTATACAACCTACACATCGTCTTCGCTCGATGCAGAGACTATCGCCGGGCAACTCCAACAACCGGCCGGCAGCTCGAAGTTGTGCCTGTCCTGCCACGACGGGTCACTGGCGATTGGCACGGTCAACGTCTCCGGCGGGCAGCAAAACGTGGTGTTCGACATGAGCGGCACCGGTGCCGGTGGCGAAATGCCTGCGGGCGACGGCGCAGAGACTGGCTATACGCGAAACCTTGGGATCGATCTCACCAATGACCACCCGATCTCGCTGACGTTCGATACGACACTGGCGACCGCGGACGGGGAACTACGAGATCCCGCAACGAGCGACGACATTGGCCTGCGCAGCCCGGGTGTTCGCCCGCTGTTTCCGCTGGAAGCCACCGGGCCAGCCAACGAAGCGCAGTTACAGTGTGCCAGCTGCCACGATCCGCATCTGCCGGACACGGGCGGGGAACCGCGAAAGTTCCTGCGCGGGAATCGATTGCAGCAAAACGACCCGGTCGGTGCATTCGATGCCGGGAATGACATCGTCTGCCTCGGTTGCCACGATAAGGACGGCTGGGTCGGTTCGGTGCATGCGTCGTCGGTAACGGCTGATGAAACCTATACGGCGGGCGCTGCGGCCCAGCGAGAGTTTCCTGCCAACACCCCGGTGTGGCAGGCGGCGTGCCTGAACTGTCACGATTCGCACACCGTGCACGGTGCCCGCCGCCTGCTGCGCGATGGCACGGACAGCGGTGCGGTTCCGAAGTCGGGCGGCAATTCCGCGGTGGAAGAGACTTGCTACCAGTGCCACAGCGCGACACCCGTGGTCACCAATACGTCAGGTGACGTCAAAAATATTGCGGGCGATTTCGCGCTCGCGAATCACATGCCGATAAACAATAGCGATCAGCGGGCGGCAATCGAAGCGCACGACATCCTTGACGCCGACCTGAACGAAGCGCGTGCGTCTCTCGGGCGCACCGAGCCGGTGAATCGGCATGCGGAATGCACCGACTGCCATAATCCGCATCGCGCGATAAAGAACGCATTGTTCAACGGGACGGGCGCGCCGACGTCGGCACATGATCATGCGTCCGGCCATACCAACCTGGCCTCGGGTGCGCTGGCCGGTACGTCGGGAGTGGAGCCAACATATGGCGATTCGGCATTCCTGGCGCTGCCTACTTCCTACGAGGTGAAAAGCGGTGTCGGTACCGGCACTGACGTTACCGCGCCGCAAGTAACGCGCGAATACCAGGTGTGCTTCAAATGCCATTCGGATTACGGCTACGACGACAACGGCGTTTATCCCATTGGCACTCGCCCAAACCTCGGTGATTCAGGCGGCGGCACGCTCGCCGGCACCAACAACATGCAGCAGTATACGAACCAGGCAATGGAGTTTCAGGCGCCGCTCGTCGACCAGGGCGAGCCCGGCGGCAACCACCGTTCCTGGCATCCGGTCATCGAGGCTACGGGCCGAGATGCAACCACGCGCAACATGAGCGCGACAACCGATATGTTCCTAGCGCCATGGAACGGCGCGAGTATCGGTTCCCAGACCATGTACTGTTCAGATTGCCACGGCGCGAACACGGCAGATGACACCGTCGTGCCATCGGGAGACGACCCCTGGGGACCACACGGGTCGAATAACGTATTCATTCTCAAGGGTACGTGGAGTTCCGCGAACAGCAACAACGCGTCGACCATTTGTTTCCGTTGCCACAGCCGCTCCAACTATGCGACAGATGTTAATGATGGCGATGGGAACCAGTTTGCGAGTGGTTTCGGTGGGGCGATCAACGTCAACCTCCATCACGAGCACGCAAAGAGAGTCGGTGGCGGCGTCGACCTGAAGTGTAACTGGTGCCACGTCGCGGTGCCGCACGGGTGGAAGAACAAGGCACTCCTCGTCAACTTGAACGACGTCGGCCCGGAAGCCGGGCTGCCGCCGGGCACTGAAGTACCGATCAACTCGAATGGCCAGACCTACAATGTCGGTCCGTACTATATGAACGCCAAGCTCAAAGTTATCAACTGGCGGACCAGCGGCACCTGGCGCGAACAGGATTGCGGTTCAGCGAGCAGCACTCCTGACGTCGGCAGGGACTGGATGAGAGACGTGTGCGATCCGCCGCCATGATGATGCTGCTCAAGAAACTTGCTTCCCTGCGACTGACACTGGTCGGCATGATATTGCTTGCGGTGCTTGCCGTGGTCGGCAGCCGAAGTGCTGACATTGGCACGGACATTACTGTCGTCCCGTTAGGGATTCTCGTTGCCAATCTGCTTGCGGCACTGTTGACGAACAGGTCCTTTCGCACGCAGACAGGACTCCTCGTCTTTCACGTCGGCCTGTTGCTGGTATTCGCGTGCATTGGACTGACAGTTCTGCTGCGTTACGACGGTCACGTTGAGGTTCTGCAGGGTGGCGCATTCGATGCGGGGCAGGTTGAGACTGTCGAGCAAGGCTGGTGGCATGACAATCGGCTTGACAAGATCGAACTCTACCAGGGTGATGTTCTTGTCAATTACCTTCCGGGCCTCAATCGGCAAGACACCGCAAGCACATTCGAGTATCGCGCTGCTTCCGGGGAGTTGCGTCGTATCACGGTAGGCGATACTCGGGCGGCTTCCGTCAATGGTTATCGGCTTGCGGCCACCTTTAATAAGGGATTCGCCGTACTGCTGCAATGGACGGGAACCGACGGCAAGGAGATGCTTGGTGCGTTACATATGCCTTCGTTTCCGGAGTTCGACTGGAAACAGGTATCGACCTGGACGACGCCAGCGGGTCAGCAGGTAGAACTGGAGCTTGTGTTCGACCAGTCCGTTTCGGATGATCGCGCTCACTGGACATTCGGCCGTACCGACATGCCCTATTCGGTCAACATCGCCATTGCTGGCGAGCCACAGCGCAGTATTCGAAATGGCGACTCGGCAGAACTTGCCGGTGGCGTGGTGCGGGTCGAGGGCCTCAGGGTCTGGATGGCCTACCAGATCGAATTCCTGCCGTTCCTGCCATGGATGTTTGTGGCCGCAGTGCTCGCCATCATTGGGCTCGCCCTGCATTTTGCCACGCGCGTTCTGCCGGTATCGACACCTGCGGGTTCCAGCGTTGAGGAGGACGACTATGGTCATGTCGCTCGCGCTTGAACGGCAGCTGGTGCTGATTGCGGTCGCAATGCTGATGATCGCGACAATTGTGCAGTTTGCGGGCCTGGTATCCGGGCGTGCAGCGTACCGGCCGACCGCCGCACTCTATGCGGGTGTGGTTCTGCTTCTCGGCGCGGCAATCGCCGGTCGGTGGATGCGCGAGAACCAGGGGCCCTTCCTGACCCTTTACGACATCTTGCTGAGCGGAGTCTTCAGCCTCACCCTGATGTATCTGCTCATCAGCGTAACCCTCCCTGCGGTGCGCGGCGGCTCACTGGTAACGAGCCCGCTATTGCTCATCCTGGGCGTCTGGCTGACCGGTGTTTCGGAGCTCGCGGTACCGTTGCCGGGCGCCTTCAGGACACCGTGGCTCTGGGCGCACGTACTGAGTGGCAAGTTATTTCTCGGTTTTTGTCTTGCTGCGGCGGCAACTGCCAGCGTCATGCTGATACGTGGTGCCGCGCTGGGCGAGTGGTCCTCAAGATTGACGCCGTTCCCGGAACAGTCCGAGAAAATGATCTGGGTACTGTTTTTCGCCGCGTTCATCTGCCACAGCGTCATGTTGGTGGCGGGGGCGGTCTGGGCACACAGTGCCTGGGGACACTACTGGTCCTGGGATCCCCTGGAAACCTGGACGCTCGTCACCTGGCTGATGCTCGGCGGCACACTGCATGCACGCGCAACGTTCCGAAACATGCCGCAGGGCCTGGGACATGTTCTGGCGCTGGCGACATTCGCGGTCGCTTTCCTGACATTTTTCGGCGTGCCGTTCTTCAGTATCGCACCGCATAAGGGACTCATGTGAGGAAGCGACTCGACAGGCGCTATACGGTCATCCCGGCGATCCTGGCGATCACCGCGCTGCTGGGGCTCACGCTGCATTTCAGTAATCCGATCGGCGAGCCGGTCGTGTCGCAGGATGACCGGGGTCTGCGGCTCCTGCACCAACAATTTCAGCAGGCGGTAGCGTTACTGCAACACGGTGAGTACGACCATGCTGCGCAAGGTTTTCACGAAGTCCTGAAAGTTGCGCCGGACATGCCCGAGGCGCACGTCAATATGGGCTATGCATTGCTGGGTTTGGAACAATTCGAGGCAGCGCGGAGTTTTTTTGACACCGCCACGAGTATCAGGCCGGAACAGAGCAATGCCTACTATGGGCTTGCCATTGCGCAAGAAGGGCTGGGGGACTTGCGTAGCGCCGTGATGGCGATGCGCGCGTATTTACATGTCGCAGGTGTCGACGATAAGTACCGCCGCAAGGCCGAGGCCGCGATCTGGGAGTGGGAGGCCGAGCTTTCGGCAGAGCGCGAATGAACGCACGAATCTGTTTGGCGGTTTTGTTGTTTCTCGCCGTGTGGTCGGGAGCACGAGCGGCAGGCTGCACTGGCGAGGATCAGGGCAAGGCGCTGCAGGTCGCACAAAAACTCGACTTGCTGGAGCGTCTGCTCGATGACTCGGAACCGTTGCGCAGGGCAGAGCAGGAGGGCAACGAAACGGCGCTCGCCAACATTGAAAAAGCGCGCCGGTCCATGGCGGAAGCGCGCGCGGCGCTCAATGACGGATGTATTACAGAGGCATCGGCACTTTCATCATCCGGTCTCAAATTGGCCACTACGGCATTTCGCAAGTCGCCGGATTCGTCAAAGAGCCGCACACGCGAAACCTACGAAAGAGCGCTGCAACTTGCGACGAGCTTTCTGCTGTCTCTTGAAGCACAGCCCGAGGAGTTGCGCGGCGTAAGTGCCGAGGACCTGGTGGGCATCGAGCGACAGATCGAGCGGGCTGAGTCTCTGGCGTCGAGTGGCAACTTTGGGGAGGCGCTGCGCTTGCTGGCTCCGGTCAACGATCGGTTGCAACGTCGTCTGGCGGCCATTCTGGATAGCAAGACCTTGTACTACGAGAAGAATTTCGCCTCCAGAGCAGACGAGTACAGCTACTACAAAGATCAATATGAGGGTTACCTGATGTTGCTTCGCTCAGCGCAAGTGGAGCCATCATACAGTGCCCAAGGTCGTGTTAGCGCGCTGCTGGATCGCGCGGAGATCCTGTTCAATGACGCAGAAGCGAATGCCGCTGCTGAGTCGTGGGACATCGCAATTGTGCAAATACAGGATGCCGTCAACCAGAGTGAGCAGGCAGTGCGCGCGAGCGGCTACACGTACTAACTAATACAGAGTTGCGAACAACATGAATCAGGACAACCAGGACACATCTCATCCGGACGTCAGGTCATTGCTAACCTGGATCGCCTCGGGGTTGCTAACTTACCTGCTGGTCTCAGGCGGGCTCATTTTCTGGCTGCCGTTCAGTACCTATACACAGTACTCCGTGATTGTGCATTCAGTTGTCGGTGTAGTGGCTCTGCTACCGGTCGTGATTATTGTCGTCTTGCACTGGCGGCGCCGAGACTCATCGATTTCAGGTGGATCCGCTGCGCTCGCGAAGGCCAGTCTGGCGATTCTCACAGTGGATATCGTCAGTGGCCTTGCGATTGTGCTGCAGTCTGTTTTCGGTCGTGCTGTCGCTGATGTGTGGTGGCTGGTGCACCAGGTGGCGGCGCTCGCTTTCGGTATTACGCTAATCCTGCACCTGTTACCTATTGTGATGCGCTACGCGAGTACGCCATCGACACCCCGGCGGATGGCGCGTCGCTGGTTCCTCGCTGCTGCTGCGGTGCTGTTTGTAGCGCCGTTGGCGGTCACAGACTGGCTCTCGAGGCAAGTCGAAAGCACGCCGGAGTTCCAGGCATTTGCCGCCAACTACGTGTGGCGATACGACGCTGATCGTCCGTTCTGGCCAAGCCGTGCACGCATTGCGAACCCGCCATGGGAGCGGGAACTGCGAGCAGGGTTGTCGGCCGTACTCGACGAGGGTGAGCAGGAAGTACTGCATGCATCGATGGCCGAATCTGACGAGAGTCAGGGGGGGCCGCTGGAGCGACTCCGGCATGCAATCTCACTCATGGACCTCACTCCCGGCCGCCGGCAACAGATCGATGAACTGGTCGTAGCGGCCGGCGAGTCAATGATGCAAAAGGGTGCAATCAGGCCGGAGCGTTTGCTCGGCTCGGAATCCTGCGGTTCCAGCGGCTGCCACGATGATATCTACAGGGAATGGCTACCCAGTGCGCATGGTTTTGCGGCCTTCGATCCACTGTTTCTTGACGTCCAGGAAGCCCTGGCGGAAGCCAGCGGCTCGGCTGCTACGCGCACCTGTGCGGGATGCCACGACCCTGTTACGCTCCTGAGCGGCGCGCGCGATGGCACGTCGATCCGCGGCGATCTCCTGAAGGTGAATGAGGGCGTTTCCTGTCTGGTGTGCCATAGCATCGTGGAGACCGACACCGAGGGCAACGGTGGGTATGTTCTGCAGATCCCCGAGCGTTACCTGTTTGCCGGGCGGGACGGGTCTGCCGATTTCTGGAACCGGTTCCTTATTCGCAGCTACCCTCGGCAGCACATAGAGTCGTTCGCGCGACCGCTGCATGAGGAGAGCGAGTTCTGTGCCGCCTGCCACAAGCAGACGGGAACCCCGGGTGAGGACACGCCCATTGGCCTGGCGCAGGAACAAAACGAGTATGACAGCTGGCGTGAAGGCCATTGGCACCACGAGGATGAGCCGGAAAAGACGATCAGTTGTCGTGATTGCCATATGCCATTGGTGGCGGGCGCCGATCCGATCGACGGTTTGCAGCACCGGAGTCATCGGGCCCTCGGCAGCAACATGTACATTCCGGCAATGCTGGACCTGCCAGGCGGCGCCGAGCAGGCTGCGCAGACGATCTTGTGGCTGCGCGGAGAAATCGATATTCCGGAAATTGCCGACAAGTGGGCGGATGGCCCCGTCGTCGCGATGAGCATTGTCGCGCCCGATGAGATCGAGTCCGGGGAACTGGTCAATGTTGCACTGGTATTACACAACAACAAGACAGGACATGATTTCCCGGCTGGACCACTCGATATTCTCTCGAGCTGGATTGAACTTAAGGTTGAGGACAATCTCGGTCGCACGCTGCTGCATCTCGGTGATCCGGCCGGGGACAAACCCACGCTGGATGCACCTGTTGTGTACAAGGCGGACTGGTATGACAAGCGTGGTCTGCCTGTCGATCGCCACGATATCTGGGAAGTCGTCGGCTCAAGCTACAAGCACACGCTTGCGAGTGGTGGAGTCGAGAGCATAGAGATCGCATTCCTCTGCCCGGTCATCGCGAGACCGAAAATCTCGGAATCATTCAGCGAAGACGGGCCAGGAGAGCGTAAGTCGGACGTCGTTTTTTCAATTGATAATGAATCGGTTACCGAATTGACGGTGACGGCTCGCCTGCTGTACCGCAAGGCCGATCCGGAGTTCATTAACAAGACTTATGCATTGGGTTCCACGATAGAAGCGCCGACAATCGAACTGAATATGGCGACCCACATAATTTCGGTCCGTCCTCGCTGACACGGTCATCTTTGGACCACAACGGCTTGCGGGTTAGACTTCCGCCACTCATGCGCCGGGATGCCGGCCGTACATAAAGTCAGGATTTAGACATGTCAACCGACAAAACAGAATTGCTGCTAAAGCTGTATCCGGGTATCGCAGAACTTGACGAAGACGTGCGATCGCGCCTGATTGCCTGCGCGAAAACCGTAAGTGTTCCGACCGGCGCATTTGCGTTCCACAAAGGCGATCCCTGCACGAACTTTATCTTCGTGCTCGAAGGGCAGGTGAGGGTCCAGCTGTCGAGCGAAGGTGGGCGCGAGATCATCCTGTATCGTGTGCAGCGCGGCGGCACCTGCGCGCTGACAACGTCCTGCCTTATCGGCAAAGAGGGGTATCCGGCCGAGTCGGTCATTGAGGAGGCCGTCACCGCCATGATGTTACCGGCCACTGATTTCAGACAGGCCTTGCTTGATTCAGAGAAGTTCCGGCAATTTGTGTTCCAGGGATTCTCAAAACGACTGTGCGCTGTCGTAGCTCGCATGGAAACGGTCGCATTGAAAACCATCGACGAACGCCTCGCGGAACAACTGCTCAGGGGAGAAGGGGGATCGCTGTCGAATATCACCCACCAGGTCCTGGCCGCCGAGATCGGGACGGCGCGAGAGGTCGTGTCCCGCAAGCTCAAGCGTTTCGAGTCCGACGGCCTGATTCGCGCATCTCGCGGGAAGGTAGAAATTCTCGATCGCGAGAAATTGCAGGCACTCTCCGGCACGACAGGCCCGTAAACCCCAGGAAAAACAGAGACTAACCGCTCTTCGCCTAAGCAGGAGGGGCGGGGCGCCTGTGTTCGCGCTAGAAAAAAACCTTGCATTACCGTGTATATGTGCGTAAATTGCACACATACACGGTATTCGAGTGAATTGCAGTGGGAATCAAGAAACACGTCATCAAGAGTTGTCGCTACCTGTTAATGCCGGTTGTGCGTTTTGTAATGCGCCATGGGGTGACCATCGCCGAGTTCGGGGAACTGACAAAAGATGCCTTTGTGCAGGTCGCGAGACAGGACTACGGCATTGACGGTCGGCCCACGAACAACGCGCGGGTTGCCATGTTGACCGGGCTCAGCAGGCGGGAAGTGGCCAAGGTTCGCGACCGCCTGCTCGAGGGCGACCTGCCGGCCGAAGACAGCCGTGGCAACCGGATTTCCAGGATCCTGACGGGCTGGCATATCGACACGGAATTTACCGACAAAGACGGTCAGCCCAAGGTTCTGCCTGCAACCGGTTCCAAAGGCAGTTGGCCGAGCCTGCTGAAGCGCTACGCAGGCGACTTGCCGCACGGCGCGATTCGCAAGGAGATGCAGCAGAGGGCACTCATCGAGGAACAGGGCGACGGCAGTCTTCGCGTATTGAAGCGCGACTACGTTTTCTCGGGCCTCGATCCGGAAAGTGTCAACCAGCTCGGTATCGCACTGCACGACCACGCTGCCACGCTGGAGCACAACCTTAACGAAAACCACCAGGCCACGCCTCGATTCGAGCGCATGGCCGACAACGCATCAATCAAACCATCGGCATACAAGGCATTCCAGAAGCTCGTCGAGCAGCGGGGACTCTCGTTTCTCGAGGAGATGGATGGCTGGCTATCTGAACACGAACACGACACAAAGACAGACTCCGCCGCCCGTACCGTTCGCCTGGGCGTCGGCGTCTACCTCATTTATGACGACAGCGAACAAGGATCAGCATCATGAACACTCTCTCCAGAACCATCGTTGCGTTTTTTGCGACGGCAATACTTATCGTCGGCTGCGGTGGTGGCAGCGGTGGTGGCGGCATTGCTCCGCCGCCACCGCCACCGACCGGTGGCATTACGGGAACCGGCATTGCGGTCGGCCCCATCACCGGCTTCGGCAGTGTGATTGTCAACGGCGTGACCTATGACACGTCCAGTGCGAGCTTTACGAAGGACGGTCTGCCTGCAACACAGGACGACTTCTCCGTTGGGCAGGTCGTGCTGGTCACGGGCTCAATTGACAGCAACGGTGCGAATGCGAGCGCCGATACTGTCGAATTCGACGACATCGTGGAAGGTCCGGTCTCGAGTGTCGACAACGCGCTAAACCAGATCGTCGTCCTGGGCCAGACGGTGTTGATTACGCCAACGACATCCATCGACGATAGCTGCCCGGCGACGCTGGATGGATTGCTCGGCATTCCGGCGGTTGAAGTGTCCGGCCTGGCCGACGCGAATGGCGTCATCGAGGCGACGCGGATCGACTGCCGTGACGCGACCTGGAATGGCATCATGGAAGTGAACGGCCTGGTGAGCGGCCACAATGCCGGCGCCCGGACGTTCATGATCAACGGGCTCGAGGTGGACTATAGCGCTGCTATGGTTGACAACTTCCCGACGGCTGGTGTCATCAGCGACGGCGATCCGGTCGAAGCCAAGGGTACGGTATTCGACGGCAGCACGCTTGACGCTACCCGCGTTGAGTTCAAGGGCAACCGCTTCGCCAATGACGACGGCGTCCATGCCGAGATCGAAGGCTTTATTACGCGGTTTGTGTCTGCGAGCGACTTCGACGTCAGTGGAATCCCCGTGACGACCACAGGCAGCACTCTTTTCGAGGGCGGTACAGCGGCCGATCTCGGCCTCAACCTCAAGGTTGAAGTCGATGGCGACTTCAACGCCAGTGGCGTGCTGGTTGCGACGAAGGTAGACATCAAGTCGGCGACAGCGGTCCGCGTCACGGGCAACCTGGATTCGGTCTCTGGAAGCACGCTGACCATACTGGGTATTACCGTGAATACGGATGCGTTGAAGACGCGCTTCGAGGACAAGAGCGATGCAGACGTAGACCCGCTGCGCGCAGGCGATCTCAACGCCGGCGACTACGTCGAAATCCGTGGCCAGGAGCAGCCGGTCGGCCAGATTACGGCCGTGATCGTAGAGCGAGACGATCCCGATACGAGGACCGAGTTGCGCGGCTTCGTTGAGGTCGGTGGCAACAACGAACCGAACCTCACGGTACTTGGCGTGACCATAGTCACGAATGCCGCGACGCTCTATCGTGACTCTCGTGGCGCCACCGATGTGGGCATGAGTTCTGTCGAGTTCTGGGCCGCCGTGCAGGAAGGCAGCCTCGTCGATGCACGCGGTACGGAGACGGGTGACACCACCCTGACCGCGACCGAGCTCGAATTGCAAATGGACTAGAAGCTAAAAGCAGGAGGTATCCGGCCCGGCGCGGCCGGATACCTCCGAATGAGCGACCAACCTGGTACTGCAGTCCCATCCCGCCTTTCGACAGGCGGTTGTCGACCGGGCTGCAAATCAAAAAAACAAATCGCCCGAATTGAGCGGGCCGGAGACGACGCAATGAGTGTGAAGCGAACACTACCGGTATTCCTTTGCCTGCTGATCGCGCTCAGCGTATCGGCAAACGAGGGACTATTCGACAGCGCTACCGCTGCCGCCCGCGAGGGCGACCTGGCAGCGATGCAAAAGATCTACGAGAGGATTCTCGCAGCGGAGCCGGAAAATGTGCGGGCGCTCAACGGCAAGGCCACTGCCCAGGCATGGCGCGGAAACTACTTCGCGTCCGTTGAAACGTTTCGCGAATCGCTCTCAATCGAGCCGGAAAATCTGGAGGCGCTCATCGGCACTGGCTACGCCTTCGCATGGTCGGGTGACTTCTCCTACGCACAGTCCTATTTCGACCGCGTGCTCGCGCTTGCACCGGGAAATCACGAGGCGCGCAAAGGCAGCGCGTATGTTGCGCTGTGGTCGGGCGACGCGGAAACAGCCCGCTCGCGATTCGCCGAGTTGGCGGCTGACCGCGGAACGGACCCTGAATTATCGGTCGCACTCGGTCAGGCGCGTTTACAGCTAGGTGAATCAAAAGCGGCTTACACTGCGTTCGACAGGGCATTGCAGCTTGATCCCTACAGCCGCGCCGCCGTTGCGGGTCGTGTGGCCGCCCTGAACGCCGCGCCCAGATTCGAAGCTGCTGCCTGGTATGGCTCGACATCGAATGCAGATTCGGGTTTGCGACTTGTCGAAATGGGTTGGTGGGCAGGTCGCGATACACGCCTTTTTGCACGTTACGACGATAGCCTCAGCCTGGACAACCCGGCCATTGTGCGACGCGGCGAGAGTGCACGCACCTATCTTGCCGGCGCGCACCACTCTATGAATGACAAACTGGGTGTTCTTCTTGAAGCCGGTGTCCGCCAACTTCCGGATGGCGATCAGAATCTGTACCGGGCCGAGATCGTCCTGAACAACCTGCCCGGCAAAGTGGCATTGGGCGCACAGATTGGCGATCACGAACTGGGCTTTACTGACACCCTGTATCAAGTAGGTATCGGCGTTCCTTTTGCGGGGCGCTGGCAGGTCGAGAGCAATAACTACTTCTCTACCGTCGGTGCCGACAAGGACGATGAGTGGCGCAGTGTGCTGAACCTCCTGTACACGGCGGATAGCGGCTGGAACGCGATGCTGGGTGCCGGCGTTGGCGAAGTCGATCGGGGAGGGTTACAGGACAAGGAAAGCGTCAGGGTCGCCCACGCAATGCTGACGATTCCCGTATTCGGCTATCACCGCGTGCACCTGGCGCTTCGCAACGAGGACCTGCCGGGTAACAGCATCAATGTGGCGATGCTCGGTTTCACCTTCCGCCTGCCGCGCTAAGAGGATTAGTCATGAATTCCACAGAATCTGCCATTGCAGGCAACCCGCCACTCGAAAATCGCGTGGTTCGTGGTGCTGCAAGACGCTCACCGGTCATGTTCGTCTTTATATTTGTCGCCTGGACCGCATCGATGCTGTGGTTCGGACCGCGCCTGCTGCAGGCCCTGGAAGCAGCCCGGGGTCCCGTGTCCAGCTTTGCGTTGCATTACTTTGTCGTCTTCATTCCCGTGGCCTGGCTGTACGGCATCTACAATCTCAGCGTTGTGCTTTTCGCGCTCATCAGTCGGCTGCAGGGCCCAATCGCCTATGCGGAGGGCGCAGCGGATACGCCTGTCGCGGTGTTGTACACGACCTGCAATGACTTCGTCGAAACCAGCGCCTTGTCCTGTGCGAGCCTCGACTACGAGCGCTACCGTGTGTATATCCTGGATGACAGCAGCGATCGTGAAATCATGCGGGATATCGATCGTTTTGCCGCGCGCTTTGAGCACGTGCAGGTCGTACGCCGCAAAGACCGGCAAGGATTCAAGGCGGGCAATCTCAACCACGCGTTGGGCGGTATTGTGAGCGAACCGTTGTTCGTCATCGCGGACTCTGACGAGATACTGCCGCGCGATTTCCTGTCAAAGCTGGTCCCGCGTATCAATGGCGATCCGAACTGCGGCTTTATCCAGGCGAATCACCGCTGCCTGCAGAGCGGTACGAAATTGCAGAAGGACCTGTGCCATGGTGTGGATGTGCACTGGAAGTGGTACCAGCCGCTGCGCAATCGTTATGGTTTCGTCATGTTCCTCGGGCACGGCGCAATCTTGCGCCACAGCTGCTGGCAGCAGGTTGGGGGCTTCCCGGAGGTCGTTAGTGAAGATCTTGCCTACGCGATAGCCATTCGCGAGCGGGGTTACTACGGTACCTTTGCGAGCGACGTGACCTGCTTCGAGGAATTCCCGGAGTCGGTCAGGTCGTTCCGCGTGCGCCATGTGAAGTGGACGCGCGGCACCTGCGAGTTCCTGCATCAATACGGGCTGGGCCTGCTGCGTTCTGCGCGAATCTCCTGGAGCGAGAAATTCGACATCCTGTTTCCCACGGCGAACCTGCCCGTCACCCTGTTCTTCTTCCTCTACATGATACTGGCCGCGATCGTGCTGCCGATGACCATCGGCGAGCGCCATATCATGACACTCGAGTTCTGGCAGGGCTCGTTCCAGCTGCCGGTCATGTTGATGCCGCCCGAAATGAATATCCTGTATACCTGGGACTTCTTCCTGATTACCGTGTGTGCGCTGGTCTCGCCGATACTGTGTTTCATTCTCGAGATGTGGCGCCGGCCTATCCGCCTTCTGCGCTTCCTGACGCACAGTACGGCTTTGTATGCGGCACTCGCGCCGCTGTCGACCGTTAGTGTGCTCGGCTACGCGATCACGCGCAAAGCGCGTTTCCTGGTCACGGGCGACGTCA
>JAOUNK010000260.1 GCA_029881015.1 Gammaproteobacteria bacterium
TCCGGAAGAAGCGATTCGTCGCGCCGGCAGCATCCTCAAGGACCAGTTATCGGTCTTTGTTGACCTCCAGGGTCAGGAAGAGGGCGAGGGCGCGAAGGCTGAGAGCCAGGTGGATCCGATCCTCCTGCGTCCTGTCGACGAACTTGAACTCACCGTGCGTTCCGCGAATTGTCTCAAGGCAGAGAACATCATGTACATCGGTGACCTCGTACAGCGCACCGAAGTAGAACTTCTGCGTACGCCGAATCTCGGCAAGAAATCCCTGACCGAGATCAAGGAAGTCCTGGAGGGCCACGGACTGGGGTTGGGCATGCATCTCGACAACTGGCCACCGGCGAGCCTTCGTCCTGAGCGCGAGCTCATGATGTAAATGACATGGGGTCAGAGCCCTTTCGTTAAGGGCTCTGACCCCGCTTGAACAAAGGTATAGGAAAATGCGTCATAGAAAATCCGGTCGTCGACTGGGTCGTAACAGCTCACACCGTAAGGCCATGTTTCGCAACATGGCTGCCTCGATGCTGAAGCACGAAACGATCCGCACGACGCTGCCAAAAGCCAAAGAACTGCGCCGTGTCGTCGAGCCGTTGATCACACTTGCGAAAGAAGACAGCGTTGCGAATCGTCGCCTCGCGTTCGATCGCTTGCGCGACAAGGAAGTGGTCGGCAAGCTGTTCTCGGAAATCGGTCCGCGATTCAAGGAGCGCCCGGGTGGATACCTGCGCATCCTGAAGACGGGACCGCGTCCGGGTGACGCAGCTCCCATGGCGATCGTCATGCTCACGGAGCAGGCCGCCGAGGGTGTCGCCCAGGACTAAGGGCTTACTGCCGCAATATCCGTAAAAGCCGGGCTTAGCCCGGCTTTTTTATGCGCTACTATCGGTGCATGGACACCGGTAGACGCAAGACAGTATCCCTGGTTCTCGGAAGTGGCGGTGCTCGCGGACTCGCACACATCGGGGTCATCCACGTACTCGAGGAAAAAGGCTACGAGATAACCTCTATCGCCGGTTGCTCGTCAGGAGCGCTGGTCGGCGGTATTTATGCGGCGGGTAAGCTGGCGGAGTACGAGTCCTGGGTCCGCGGGATCAAGAAGCTCGACATGTTCAACATGGTGGATATCGCCTGGCAGGGCGGCGGCCTCGTAAAGGGCGACCGAATCATTGCGAAGATGATCAAGCTCGTCGGTGATCGCCTGATCGAAGATCTGCCCATCCGATTCACGGCGGTCGCTACCGAACTCCAGAGCGGGCGAGAGGTCTGGCTCAACGAAGGGCCCCTGTTCCAGGCGATTCGCTCGTCATGCTCGCTCCCGATCTTCTTCACGCCGGTGAAATACAAGGAAACGATGCTGGTGGATGGCGGTGTGGTGAACCCGGTGCCGATTGCACCGGTCTTCGACGACCACACGGACCTGACACTCGCCGTTAACCTGGGCGGCAAGCCCGCTCATTCCGGATCGCAAAAGTCCCGCACATCTATTGGCGCAGCGGAGGTTGCATACCTGGTCTTCGATGCAATGCAGAGCACAATTGCCCGGCAGAAGCTCGCGGCATACCCGCCGGACCTCGTCATCGATATTCCCCGAGATGCTGCGCGTACCTTCGAGATCCATCGTGCCGATGAAATGATCGAGCTTGGCCGGAAGGCGGCCGAGGCTACATTGCCGTAGGCATGGAGTAGAGGTTGCCGCCACCGGAATTGAGACGAAAACCCCATTACAATCAGAAAGTTAACCTAATCCCGTAATTGTGAGCCGTCTCACAGAGAAATCAGGCCGGCAGGCCTAAAGTAGTTAATGTCCTGCAAAAGGAACGGTAGCCATTAGTCACGACAACAAAGCCTTCGATGACTGCGTTATCCTGTCGAAAGAAGCATTCGACCCGGACGCGGTGTTCCTCGACGATATCGTCGATGATGGCGTATTGCCTTACCTGAGCCTTGAGGTCGATGGCCTGACGACGGCCAGGGAAGGCAAGAAGGGGCGGCTCGAACTGCGCCCGGAAGACGTCGCTGCGAATGACTCCATCAAGCCGGATACCACCATGCCGGTCGCTACTCTCGGCCCCGACCAGCTCGAGGTGTATGGCTGGGAGTCTTCCCTCTGGAAGAAGATCAAGGGCTACCTGGGCTTTTAGGCACCGAGTAGACGTCACCGTTGTTCAGTCGGACGACATCGGCGCGTTGATTTTCGTACATCAGTAAACCTTTGAACTTCCTGGGTTTGCCTTTCAGGCTCAGGCCAGCGAAGCTTACCTTGGTTCCTGCGCGATCCGAATTCGGTACCAACAGACCGTGGTCTGCCCGGATCATCTCCACCAGCTCGGCAATACCCAGACGCAGCGCCTCTGTCAGCGTGTCGTCGGGCCAGCAATTGGTGAAGACCATTGCGGGCGGCATGATAACCGGGTCGGCGATGGCCTTCAGCGCAAGTTCGCGGTCTTTCGTGTATGCCGCCCTGTTGTGTGGGTACTCGGTCAACTTATCCTGGTATGTGCGTTCCATGTATGCCGCAACCCGCTCGCGCTGTCCTGCCTCCCATCGCCTGCACACATCGCCGACGCGTGGCGACAGGTATTCGAAGTGCCGCGTGGTTTCAACGAATCTCTCTTTCTTCTTCCGGGGCGCGTGGTAGGTCTTCATGCTCGCAACGGTCCTTACCTGGAGCAGGTCCGGAGACATGAAATAGACGAAATGAAGAAAGATAACCGCGTCCGCTCCAGTCTCTTCGAGTACTCGCTTGGCATGTTTCTCGACGTACCATCCACCGCCATCCAGCGGACTTCGAAAGTCTATGTCGAAGATCGGGCTTACCGGCCAGTCCATTTCAACATCCAGGCTATCCAGTGCTCGTCTCGTTTCGCCAAAATAGTCGAAACGAGCGGCTAGCTCGTCGACGGCAGCGTTCGCCGAGATCCCCTGCTTTCGATAGTTGGCCATGTCAATGCCCATGCCAAGCACAGCCGGAATCGCCCAGAGCGGATCGCTTCGCCATGGGCCGGTAAGTCCAGCGACACGCGCGCCAACCAGCGCCCCGGGGAGATCGGGTCCGTACAAGGTGGTCTGTAGCGGATGGATGACCAGTACGTACTGTGGCGGTTGGGCGTCATGGTCGATGTCCGTCTCTATGATCGGCTGGGCAACGGCTGTCCGGATCAGCACAAGCACGGAAGCAAGCAGTAGAGTTCGCATCAAATCGTCCACGGAGCGGCGTAAGCGAGAACATAGTATCGAAACGCGGACAACGCTGCCCGCTGGGGCTACAATCCCCGGATGATTTTCAAAGACAAGACGGTCGTCATCACGGGTGGCTCGGAAGGTATTGGCGCTGCGACGGCTCGGCTGTTCGCGGATGCGGGTGCTAACCTGATGCTCGTTGCGCGCAGCAAGAAGAGTCTCGAGTCAATTGCAGCCGAACTGCGGGACAAGACGCGGGTCGAGATTTTTCCGATGGACGTCACTGACCGCGATGCCTGCGTCGATCTCTTCAAGAAGGCCGACTTCGAGTTCGGACGCGTGGACATTCTCGTCAACAACGCCGGCTATCACGCTCGTGGCGATGTCCGGGAGGTACCGGCCGACGATCTGGGCCGCATCGTTGACGTCAATCTCAAGGCGCCCATCGTCCTGAGCAGGCTCGCGCTGCCGTACATGGAAGACGCCGGCGGTGGGGCGATCATCAACGTCGCTTCGCTACACGGTCGGCTGGCCAGCGCTGGCGCGACCGCCTACTCGTGCAGCAAATTCGGACTGCGAATATTCTCGCTGGCACTGCGGCAAGAGCTGGAGGGTTCCGGCATCAAGGTCGCGGTGGTCTCACCCGGCCCCGTCGATACGGGATTCATTATGGAGCGTATCGAGGAGGTCGACGACATCGTCTTCTCGCAGCCCATGAGTTCGGCCGAAGAGGTCGGGCAGGTCATTCTCGACCTGTGCGGCAACAATATCGCAGAGCAGTCCATGCCGACGTCCAGCGGCATCCTGACGACCGCGGCCTACCTGATGCCCTGGCTGCGCAAGTGGTTAAAGCCGGTGCTCCTGAAGAAGGGCGCCCGCGTAAAAGCGCGCCTCCTGGCTGAGCGCGCAAAGAATAATGCCGGCCAATGACAAGACGCTGCACCCAGGGACAGGGCAGGCGGTGCTGCGCAACGTTATGACGCGCGGGCGAACGCGTCGCGCGTCAGGTTTTCCCGGCCGTCAGCCAGGACACGGATGTCGTCTTCGATGCGGATGCCGCCAAACGGGCGTAGCCACTCCACCGTGTCCCAGTTGACGTGACCCTGGGCGGGTGTGCCGCGCAGGTTCTGCAGCAGCATGTCGATGACATACAGGCCGGGCTCGATCGTCAGGACCATGTCTTCTTCTAGCACGCGTGTCAGGCGCAGGAAAGGGTGACCGCTGGGCGGGTCAATAACGTTCCCCGACTCGTTTTCCTGGTGGCCACCGACATCGTGAACCTGGATGCCGAGAAGGTGGCCGAGGCCGTGAGGAAAAAAGGCCGACGTAACGCCGGTCTCCAGCAGGGTCTCCGGGTCTCCAGTAGCCAGTTCCGCGTCCACCAGGACCTCGGCGATCATCTTGTGCGTTTCGACATGCAGATCACGATAGTCGACCCCCGCCTGAACCTTGTCGATGATGGCGAGCTCCATCGTGTCCATGCGCTCGATGAGAGCCTGGAAGCGCCGGTCGCCGTTGGCGTAGGTTCGCGTGATGTCGGATGCGTAACCGTGAACCTGGGCCCCGGCGTCGATCAGGAACGAGCGAATCGACGCGGGTGGCTCCCGGTCGAGATCTGTGTAGTGCAGGACGGCGCCATGCTCGTTCAGTGCAATGATATTGCTGTAGGGCAACTCGGTATCCGTGTGACTGACCGCCTTGCAATATGCTCTGTGGATATCGAATTCCGACCGGCCATCGCGGAACGCGGCTTCGGCGGCAACGTGCCCCAGCGCGCCGCGCTCTGCCGCCAGGCGCATGATAGCG
>JAOUNK010000261.1 GCA_029881015.1 Gammaproteobacteria bacterium
CCAGATCGTGGTCGCGCCCGGCGCGAATCGCGCGCTCCGGCCCGGCGACTTCACACTACCCGACACAGACGCCCTGATTTGCCAGCTCGAAGTGCCGGTTGATACGGTGGCGCACGCCGCGCAGGAATTCCCCGGCTTTTTCTGCGTCAACCTGGCACCGGCCATGCGCATCGACGTCGAGGTATTGCAGCGCGCGGATCTCGTCGTCGTGAATGAAACCGAGGCTGCCTGGTACGGTGGTACGCTGGCGGCGTGCCATGGCCTGGTCGCGACGACGCGGGGGTCTGGCCGGGCGACGCTCGAAAAAGATGCGGTGCTTGTCGCCGAGGCGATGCCGCCCGTCGTCGCCACCGTCGACACGACCGGTGCGGGCGACACGTTTACCGCGGCACTTACCGTTGCGCTCGTTGAAGGGCAGCAGCCCGCCGAGGCTTTGCGTTTCGCCTGCGCAGCCGCTTCGGCGGCAACGACCAGGATGGGTGCGCAGCCCTCGCTGCCCACTCGCGAAGAGGTGGCGACTTATGCCTGACGATGGCAGTGTTGTCGCGGCACCATCACGCAAAAGAACTTCCGGCTCCCAGGCCGGGGAAAAACGCAGGAACCTAAGGGGTCATCATGAAATATCGCAGGTTTGTACTCGTACTCGTGGCTTTCGCCTTCTCCACGGCAATCGCCGAAGAAGAAACGAAGCCGGGCTTTAATGAAGCCACGTTCAAGGGACTCGAAATGCGCGGCGTCGGGCCGGCATTCATGTCGGGTCGAATTGCCGACATCGTGATCGATCCCACGGACCCGAGTACCTGGTACGTCGCTGTCGGCAGCGGCGGTGTCTGGAAAACCGAGAACGCGAGCACGACCTGGACACCGGTGTTCGACGACGAAGGGTCTTACTCGATCGGCTGTATCGCGCTCGATCCGAACAACCCGAACACGGTCTGGGTCGGCACCGGCGAGAACGTGAGCGGACGGCACGTCGGTTACGGCGACGGCATCTACCGCAGCCGCGACGGTGGCGCCACCTGGGAGAACATGGGGCTCAGGAATTCCGAGCATATCGGCATGATCCGTATCGACCCGCGCGACTCGAACACGATATTCGTGGCCGTGCAGGGGCCCTTGTGGTCCGGTGGCGGCGACCGCGGCCTGTACAAGACAACCGACGGCGGCCAGAACTGGCGCAAGGTACTCGGCGACGGTCACGGCAATACGGACGAGGACGACCAGTACACGGGCGTCAATGAAGTACACATGGATCCGCGCAACCCGGACGTCATGTACGCCGTTACCTGGCAGCGCCTGCGCAATGTCGCCGTCGTCATGGACGGCGGACCCGGCACGGGCATCCACAAGTCAGAGGATGGCGGCGAAACCTGGCGTGAGCTGACCAACGGCCTGCCCGAGGAGATGATGGGCAAGACGGGTCTCGCGATCAGTCCCCAGGACCCGGACACGATCTACGCGACGATCGAACTCGACAACCGCGCGGGCGGTTTCTGGCGTTCCGATGACGGCGGCGAAAGCTGGGAAAAGAAGAACGACTACCTTTCCAGCGCCACCGGCCCGCATTACTACCAGGAGATCTTCGCGAGCCCGCACTTCGAGGGGCATGTTTACCAGATGGATGCGCTGATGCGCATGACCCGGGATGGCGGCGATACGTTCATTCCGTTGCCGCACGAAACCAAGCACGGCGATCATCACGCATTGGCTTTTCGTGAAGACGACGAAAATTACCTGCTGATCGGCACGGATGGCGGCGTGTACGAGTCGTTCGATCTCGGCAAGACCTGGCGCTTCGTCAACAACCTGCCCATCACGCAGTTCTATAAAGTGGCCGTCGACTACGACGAGCCGTTCTACAACATCTACGGCGGTACGCAGGACAACAACAGCCAGGGCGGACCCTCGCGGACGATGAACCAGGTCGGCATCCGCAACAGCGACTGGTTCGTGACGATGTTCGGCGATGGCCACCAGTCGGCTGTCGATCCGAACAACCCGGATATCATCTACGCGCAATGGCAGCAGGGCAACCTGACGCGTTACGACCGCCGAACCGGCGAGCGCGTGTACATCAAGCCGCAGGCGCGCGAGGGTGAGCCGCCGGATCGCTACAACTGGGACTCGCCGATCCTGATCAGCCCGCACAACTCGAAGACCCTGTACTTCGGCACGCAGCGCGTCTGGAAGAGCGATGACTACGGTGACAGCTGGACACCGATCAGTGCCGACCTGACGCGCAACGAGAACCGCGTGCGCCAGCCGATCATGGGGCGCACCTGGAGCTACGATGCGCCGCGCGATCTCTGGGCCATGTCGCAGTTCAATACGATTACATCCCTGTCAGAGTCCCCGCTCGTCGCGGGGCTGGTCTACGCCGGAACTGACGACGGGCTCATCCAGATTACCGAAGACGGCGGCGCCAACTGGCGTACGGTCAACAAGCTGCCCGGTGTCCCGGACCGCTTCTTCGTGAACGACGTCAAGGCAGATCTGCACGACGCAAATACGGTCTACGTGGTCGTCGACGATCACAAGAGCGGCGACTTTGCGCCCTATATCCTCAAGAGTGAAAACCGCGGACGTAGCTGGAAGAGCATCTCGGGCAATCTCCCCGAGCGCCACGTGCTGTGGCGCGTGGTGCAGGACCACGTGAAACCGGGCCTCATGTTCGTGGGCACCGAGTTTGGTGTGTTCTTTACCGTGAACGGCGGCGGAACCTGGACCAAGCTCAAGGGCGGTGCACCGAACATCCCGTTCCGTGACCTCGTCATCCAGACGCGCGAGAACGATCTTGTCGGCGCAACCTTCGGCCGCAGTTTCTACGTGCTTGACGATTACACGCCGCTGCGACAGGTGAGCGCCGATATGCTGAAGAGCGGTTCGGTGCTGTTCCCGGTCCGCAAGGCGGACTGGTACGTGCCGCGCAGCCCGCTGGGATGCGACGCAACGCCGGGTTGCAAAGCCAGCCAGGGCGATTCTTTCTTCACGTCACCGAATCCTCTCTTCGGCGCGACATTCACGTACTACCTTGCCGAGGAAATCCGCAACAGCAAGGATGCACGCCGCAAGGTAGAGAAGGAAAAAGAAAAGAAGAACGAAGATGTCGTCGCGGCGGACTGGGATACCGTGATCGCCGAGTCTCGCGAAGACGATCCGGCCATCGTGTTCACGGTCCGGTCTGCAGACGGCACGATCATTGACGAAGTCGTTGCCCCGGCGAAAGCCGGCTTCAACCGCGTTGCCTGGGACCTGCGGTATCCGTCGGTCGAGCCCTGGCGCCCGCTCGAGGAAGGAGAGGAGACACACGAAGGCGTGGGCGTTCTCGTGGTCCCGGGTCGTTACTCCGTGAGCATGCAGAAGCGCGTCGACGGTACGCTCGTCGACCTCGGGCAATCGCAGTCCTTCGATGTTGTTTCGATCCGGCCGGACCCGGTCTTCGCCGGCAGTTCGCAGGAACAGCGCGTGGTCTTCGAGTCGCAACTCGAAGAGCTCATTCGCGCGGCGACCGGCACCGCGAGTGCCGTCGATGCGGTCATCGGCGAGCTCGATGCGGTCAAGGCAACCCTCAAGCGCGCGCGGACGGACGGTTCGCTCTACCAACGCGCACATGCCCTGCAAAAACAGTTGCGGGACGCGCGCGAGGTCCTGACAGGTAACGAGTTGCGGGACTTCTACAACGACCTGCCGATCATGACGGTACAGGCGCGCCTCTGGCACGCCCGCTTCGATCCGTCGAGCAGCGCGCACGGCCCGACGCCTGCACAAGAGGAATCGTACAGGCTCGCTCGCAAGCTCTACGACGAGACCGTCGCCGAGCTGACACGACTCGTCGATTCCGAGTACGCGGGGCTCAAGGAAGCCATGGACGCGGCGCGCGTGCCGTGGACACCGGGACGCGGGTTGCAGGAGTAACGGGCGCTCATGACGAACCACAGGGAACAGCGTTTTTCATCGCGCCTGGGAATGCTCCTGTGCGTGCTCGGCATCGCAGTCGGTACCGGCAATATCTGGCGCTTTCCGCGCATTGCCGCCCAGAATGCCGGTGACGACGGGGCAGGTGCATTTCTTGTTGCGTGGCTCGTGTTCCTGTTCGTCTGGAGCGTGCCGCTGATCATTGCGGAGTACGCGCTCGGGCGCAAAGGCCGCATGGGTGTCGTCGGCACGTTCGCCAAAATCGCCGGCGAGAAGTTCGCCTGGATGGGTGCGTTCGTCGGCTTTGTCGCCACGGCCATCATGTTCTACTACTCCGTGGTGGCCGGCTGGTGCGTCTACTACCTGGTCAAGATGATGGTCGCGCCATTGCCGCTAAGCGCAGAGGCTGCCCAGTCCGTCTGGGATGGCTTCCAGGGCGGTGGCTTCCCGGTCGCGTTTCACGCGCTGGCCATGGGACTCGGCGCGATCGTCGTCTGGAACGGGATTCGTTCGATCGAGCGCGCGAATCTCGTGCTTATCCCCGCGCTGCTCCTGATCGTGCTCATATCCCTGGGGCGAACGCTGACGCTCGAAGGCGCATCCGAGGGCATCCGCTTCCTGTTCACGCCGGACTGGTCCACGCTCGCCCAGCCAAGAATATGGCTCGAAGCGCTCACGCAAAACGCCTGGGATACGGGTGCGGGCTGGGGCCTGATCCTGACCTATGGCGCCTACATGCGGAGCCGGCACGGCGTGGTCAAGAATGCCGTCATCACGGGTGTCGGCAACAACACCGTGTCATTGCTGGCCGCGGTCATCATCTTCGGCACCGTGTTCGCAATACTCGGTGCCCAGATGAGCAAGGCCGAGGTCCTCGAGGTCATGAAGACGAGCGGGCCTGCCGCCACCGGGCTGACGTTCATCTGGATGCCACAGCTCTTTGCAAAGATGCCAGCCGGCAATATCTTCGCGGTCCTGTTCTTTCTCGGGCTGGCCTTTGCCGCGTTCAGTTCTCTCAT